>NZ_JABXWD010000163.1 GCF_019173545.1 Candidatus Magnetobacterium casense
AGGATGATATGAGGAGTGAATACAGTAAGTTTTATATGAAGTTTTTCAAAAGTGTCGATGTTGCCCGTGACGGCAAGGAAGCCCTTGAGTTGTACAAGAGGGACAGGTACGACATAGTCATCACGGATATCAAGATGCCCATGTTTGATGGCATCAGGTTGGCCAGGGAGATCAAGCTGATTAACAGAAAGCAGCCAATCCTGGTTACATCTGCCTACAATGACTCCGAGTACCTGCTTGAGCTGATAAACATAGGGATTGACAAGTTTATAACAAAGCCCATAAACAACGAGCAGTTATTGGACGTCCTGCTTAAGGTGTGCACGGCAATAAAGTACGAGGAAGAGTACATGCGGTGTAACGTCTTTAAGATCAGGCTTGCCGCAATAAACGAGCTGTTTAAGAACATTGCACACCACTGGAGAAATCCGCTCAACGAGGTCGGACTGTTGATTCAAAACATAGATTTTGTCTATGATGAAGGGGTGTTGGATAGAAAGTTCCTGGATGATTTCATAGACCGTTCCATGTCAGTGGTGCAAAAGATGTCGGGGACGATAGAGTTGTTTCTGGCCTCCGTACCGAAGGCGGAGTCTGACGATGTGACATTTGACATTGCAGAGGCGATAGGCACTGTCCTGGTACTCCTTGGCGAAACACTCAAAGACTGTTGCATAGAGGTGAAAGTAGACGTCGTCGAAAATCACACGCTAACGGGGTGCCGTACAAAGCTGATTGAGGCCCTGTCGCAGATAATCAATAATGCACGGGATGCCCTCATGGAAAACCGACAGACAGACAGACAGATCAACATCTGCCTGTTGACCGCACAAAACAGACCGGTCATCACTGTCCAAGACAACGGAGGCGGTATCAGTGAGCCTCTGCTCGAAAAGATATTTGAACCATATCAAACAAGTAAGGGGCCTAAGTCAGGCACGGGGCTTGGACTGTATATAGCGCGACAGTTTATCGAGCTCGATATGGGCGGAGGACTGACGGCAAGAAACACTGACGGTGGAGCTGAGTTCAGGATAGAGCTTTAGGGATATGTAAACAGCCAATGGAAACACAACTGCAAGAACTCAACGAAGCCCTTCAACGAGCAATCAGGGAGCGAGAACATTTTGAAAAATGCTTCATCCAGAGCGAAGAAAAATACCGACTCCTGCTGAACAATATCCCGCAGAAGGTGTTTTATAAAAACAGGGACTTCGTCTACGTCGCAGTCAACCAGGCATTTGCATCCGACTTCAATCTCAAACCTGCCGATGTGATAGGCAGGACAGCATTTGACTTCTTCCCCAAGCACCTGGCAGAACGATTCCTCGACAACGATGCCCGTATCATGCAATCAGGGATTGCCGAGAGTTTTGATGAGTCCTACGTGAAAAATGGCATGGAATCTGTCATCCATACGGTACTCTCCCCCGTCCGTGATGACAATGGCGTTGTTATTGGTATGCTTGGCATACTTTGGGATATCACCGACAGGAAAAAACTGGAGGACGCCTTAAGAAGCGAAAAGGAAACGGCACAGAGATACCTTGACATGGCGGGTGTCATAATAGTGGTCGTAAATTCAGACCACAGGCTTTCGCTCATTAACAGGAAGGGGTGTGATATCCTTGGCTACCACGAAAACGAACTCATTGGCAAGGACTGGTTTGATCTCTGTATCCCCGGGCATAAGCGTGAGTCGGACAGAAGCTCTTTTAATGATTCCCTGGCAGGTAGGGTGACGCTTGATTTCCATGAGAACTATGTCCTTGCAAAGGACGGCTCCGAACGACTAATTTACTGGCACGTAACACCACTGTACGACAAAAATGGTAAAATCACCGCACTCATGGGGGCCGGAGAGGATATCACTCAACGCCGGATGATTGAGACCAGGTTAATGACGGCAATGCGGGAGGCCGATAGTGCCAATCGTGCAAAGAGCGAGTTTCTTGCCAACATGAGCCATGAAATCCGTACACCGATAAACGGCATTGTTGGTCTTGGGCGTTTGATGCTGCAAACCGAACTATCGGCAAAACAAAGAGACTACGTCAATAAGATACAGTCATCGTCAAATTCGCTGTTGTTGCTCATTAACGATCTGCTCGACCTCTCAAAGATAGAGGCCGGCAGATTGGAACTGGACATTGTTGACTTTGACCTCAACAGCGTCCTGGATAACATAGTCAACATGCTGGCCATCAAGGCGGAGGAAAAGGGTGTGGAGATAATGCTCTCCATAGACAAGGACGTGCCGTTCCTGCTCACCGGCGACCCCTTGAGAATAACCCAGGTGATCACCAATCTGCTCAATAATGCGATTAAGTTCACCGAACATGGAGAGATTATACTGGCCATCAAGGTCATTGATACAGACGATAAAGAGGTCACCCTGGGTTTTTCCGTCAAAGATACCGGGATTGGTATAAAGCCTGATGTAATGCCAAATCTGTTCAAACCGTTTTCACAGGCCGACAGCTCGACAACAAGAAGGTATGGTGGTACCGGACTTGGGTTGAGTATATGCAGGAAACTGATAGAGCTGATGAATGGCGAAATCAGTGCAAAAAGCGAATACGGCAAAGGAAGCGAGTTTACATTTACCATAAAAACTGCCTACCGACAACCACCAGGGACAACTTATCTGATGCCCCACGACCTTGTCGGGATGAAGGTCATGGTGGTTGACGACAACGAAAGTGCCCGCGAGATATTAAAGGATATACTGGAGGGCTTTACCATGTATGTGACAACCGTTGATTGCGGCATGGCGGCCATAGAGCAATTGAGGCGCTCTTGTGAAATGTCAACGGGGCAGCAGCAATACAGGTTGTTACTTATCGATCACAAGATGCCGGGGCTCAACGGCATTGAGACAACAAGACATATACTCTCTGACCCTAAAATAACCAACCCGCCGATCATAATTATGGTGACAGCCCACGGCAATGACGATGTCAGACAAATGTCCAGGGAGCTTGGCATAAGGACATTCCTCACAAAGCCTCTCAAGAAATCCATGCTGTTTAACACGATACTTGAGGCCTTTGGCAAGGATACAAGGCATCAGGTAAGGCGTCATGACAACGGCAAGTCTGACACTAAAAGGTTGTCAACCATAAAGGGGGCGCGCTTGTTGCTTGTGGAGGACCATTACGTAAATCAACAGGTTGCCTTTGAACTCTTGACGGACGCCGGGTTTGTTGTTGATATAGCCAACAACGGCCTGGAGGCGGTGAGCGCCGTAGAGATGGCCAGGGAAAAATATGGCGCCGTCCTGATGGACATACAGATGCCACAAATGGACGGCCTTGAGGCCACCCGGAAGATCAGAGAGAAACTGTCCGGGGACGAGCTGCCAATAATTGCAATGACTGCCCACGTGATGAAGGAAGAGCAGGAGAAATGTTATGCGGCAGGGATGAACGACCACATATCCAAGCCGATAGACATCAAGGACCTCTGCGACACGTTGCTGAAGTGGATACCGCCAACGGCAATTTTTAATGACATTTCGGGGCTCCCTGAGGAGGGGCCTGCACCGTTGCAGCATGAGGAATACTTGCCGGTGGATGACCTCCCTGGCATTGATGTGGTCTCAGGGCTTAAGAGGCTTGGCGGCAAGAGAAAACTACTCCAAAAGGTCATTATAGACTTCAAAAACGCCAATGCCGGTATTGTCGATGACATAGAGGCAGCGCTTAGGGGAAGGGATTACAATAGCGCTAGTGACCTGGTACATGGTCTTAAGGGCATGGCGTCTAATATATCGGCAACGGCGCTGGTTAATGTTGTCAGGGAGCTTGAAGACCTCTTAAAAAAAGAAGACTCCGGAGAGATTCCAGGATGCATGAAAAGAATGACAAGGGAGCTCCACACGGTCTTTGAATCGGCACGTACATTGGAGGCGCTGGTACGTGAAAGGGAACCGGTTAAGGCGGATGTCTCCGGTGAGGTCAATGAACTCGGTGCAATTATCTTACACTTGCAACAGTTGTTGCAACATAACTCCATGCAGGTGAGGAAGTATTTCGCTGAGAATCGTTCGTCTCTGGTGTCAGTCTCAAGTGAAAAAGAGGTCGATGAGCTGGGCAGCCATATCAACAAACTGGACTTTAAGGGGGCCATGCTGATTGTGAAAACCCTTGCGGAGTCGTTAAACGTCGCCGAAAAAGAAAAGATACTTATAGTTGATGACGCACTGTCAAATATTGAGATAACCAATGATGCCTTACAAGATGCCTACACGACGTACTTTGCCACTAACGCCAGGGATGCCTTTGAGATAGCCTTGTCGGTCAAACCGGACCTGATCCTGCTTGATATCATAATGCCTGAAGTCAGCGGCTACGAACTGTGTCGTCGGTTCAAGGGAGACCCCTCATTGGTTGACGTGCCGGTTATCTTTTTGACGTCTATGGACCAGAGGGACGATGAGGCAATAGGTCTGAATTTAGGTGCCGTCGATTATATCTCCAAGCCTGTCAATCCGGACGTAGTGAGGTTGAGAGTGAAAAATCACCTGACGCTCAAGCGACAAATGCAGAAAGAGAGGCAGTTGGTGCAACAGTTGACAAAGGCCAACACGGAACTGAAAGAGCTTCAGGGACAACTCCTTCGCTCCCAGAAGGACTACTACAGTAACATCATCAATTCCATGCAGGACACGCTCATCGTGGTCACGCAGGAGGCAGTCATAGAGGCTGTAAACATGGCCACCTGCACCCTGATGGGGTACGATGAACAGGAGCTGATCGGGAAAAAATTTGATATCATCTGTCATCTTGACCTCAATCAACGCACCGATGAGGTAATATATCATACAAAGAACGGTACAAAGGTTGCCATGTTGGTGTCTCTTTCCAGTTGCACAAGCGTCATTGACAACAGCACGGTAATAATAATAGTAGGACGGGATATCACGGAACAAAAAAACAAGGACAGGTTGTTTCTGATGAAGATGAGGCAGGCTCAGATGGGTGAGATGTTGAGTCTCATAGCGCATCAGTGGCGACAACCCCTGGCCACGATTAATGCCATAATTGCTACGTTAAAGGTAAAGATGGCACTATCGAGGGTATCGGAAGATGACATCAGCGAGGGGTTTGACAAGATAGAGAATCACGTCGCATTCTTATCTGAAACCATCAACGACTTCAGAAACTTTTACAAGACAAACAAGAGGCTTGAACCTGTGTTGTTGCACGATGTTATAGAAAAGAGCTTAAATATCATAGCCATTCCCTTGCGGGACAACCACGTGCAGATAAACTATGACAGGAAGGTATCGTCTGTGTTTCAGACGTATCCTAACGAGCTGATGCAGGTCTTTCTGAACATATTCTCAAACTCCCTGGAGGCCGTAAAAGAACGCAACGTAGCCAATCCGCATATAACCATAATCGAAACCCAAGACGATGACTACATCTACGTTAGGGTGACGGACAACGGAGGGGGGTTTTCTGACTATGTGCTCGGGGACGTATTCAGACAATACTTTTCTACCAAGGGTGAGGCAAAGGGGACCGGACTGGGTCTGTACATTTGCAAGGTAATCATAGATGACAATCTAAAGGGTCATATCGAGGTTTCAAACGTTGATGATGGCGCCTGCATAAGCATAAAACTGCCAAAGCAGTTGAATCGGGAGAATGAATCCGCATGAAGATAAATATCATGCTGTTGAGAGAGTTAGCCAAATCGTTGAGGGTCCTGTACGTCGAGGACGAAGACAATATACGATTTGAATATGGCAAGTTTTACATGGAGTTTTTCAAAAAGGTGGATACGGCCTGTAATGGCATGGAGGCATTGGAGTTGTACAAGAAGGACAGATACGACATTGTCATCACGGATATCAAGATGCCCATGTGTGACGGCATCAGGTTGGCCGGGGAGATCAAGGCGATTAACAGAAAGCAGCCAATCCTGGTCACCTCTGCCTACAGCGATGCCGATTACCTGCTTGAGTTGATAAATATCGGCGTTGATAAGTTTATAACGAAGCCCATTAACAACGCTCAATTATTGGACGTCCTGCTTAATGTATGCACGGCAATAAAGTACGAGGAAGAGTACATGCGCTGTAACGTCTTTAAGATCAGGCTTGCCGCTATAAACGGACTGTTTAAGAACATCGCACACCACTGGAGAAATCCGCTCAACGAAATTGGTCTGTTGATTCAAAATATCGAGATTGCTTATGAGGAAGGCACAATGGACAAGGCATTTCTGGATGAATTCATACAACAGTCAATGAGTGTGGTTCAAAAGATGTCGGGCACTATAGAGTTGTTTATGGCCTCTGTGCCCCGGTCTGAGACGGATGTAGTATTTGAGCTTTCAGGGGTAATAGACAATGTCCTGGTACTCCTTGGCGAAGCGCTCAAAGACTGTTGCATAGTGGTAAAGGTAGACATCAGAGACAATCACACGCTAACGGGTTGTCGTACCAAGCTGATTGAGGCCCTGTCGCAGATAATCAATAATGCACGTGATGCCCTCCTGGAAAACCGGCAGACAGACAGACAGCTCAACATCTGTCTGTTGACCGCACACAACAGACCGGTCATCATTGTCCAGGACAACGGAGGCGGTATCAGTGAGCCTCTGATCGAAAAGATATTTGAGCCATATCACACGAGCAAGGGGCCTAAGTCAGGCACGGGTCTTGGGCTGTATATAGCGCAACAGTTTATCGAAACCGATATGGGCGGAAAACTGACGGCAAGAAACACTAACGTTGGAGCCGAGTTTAGGATAGAGCTTTAGGAGGGCGATTATGGACACAAAACTTGCAGAGTCATTAAAGGAGCTGGGGGATACCCTTCAGCATGTTGAGAATCTGGTTTCCAGCGCCAAACATGCAGTGCGTCAGGCACAGGCCAAGGTGTCTATATCGTTGCAGACGGAGACCACCGAACAGTACTGCAACCTCGTAGACTGGACTCAACTGCTTGCCTGTGAGATGATCCAGGTGATAGAGCTGGGCATACAGGAGACCATGGCAAAGTGCAGGGAGGTAAAGGAGCTATTGCCGGATGACGATTCAGACATGCTCAAGATGTAGGTTCGGCGGCGGACTGCCGGTCTCCGGCAGGGGCAGGGCGTATGCAATCCACGGAATCGGCAGGGGGGCTGCTACTCCATAATGACGTAGGAGTGCGCCACCATTGCCGCAGCAGTTGCCTCGGTGTCGGCTATCGTGATTTTTCCATAACAATTAAAATCTTGCCGCCAATTTTGATGAGCTTCAGGATGCGTTTGAATTCCTTGTCTTGTCTACCGGCTCTGTGAACGGTATAAAAAAGTTTAACCTCTTTTTTCGTTGAATCGCACTCAGGGCTTATTATAAGTCGTCCCTTGAGGATATATTTTCTGGCTCTTTCTCAAAGTGAGTGGGTAGGATTAACAACACCCACCTATGGGCAATAGGGGAAGAGAAATTATAAGCCTTGTCATGTTGCCTTTAATCTCTATTGTTTGCAAGGGAAAGCCTATAAAAGGATAAGTCGGTAGATTGTACTACCCGCTCCCGTTGGTCGCTAACCTTAAGTTGAGTTACCCACATG
>NZ_JABXWD010000164.1 GCF_019173545.1 Candidatus Magnetobacterium casense
TCGCAGGAATGACAGTTACAGGCTTTTTCCAAGTTTGTCATTCCTGGCTTGACCAGGAATCCAAAAACTGCAAAAGCATAGTTACCATGAAATATAAAGAGGATACGTAAAGTCCATGAAACCGTCGAGCTGTTAAACGCTGTATATGCCGGAACCACCAAAACAAAAAAGAAAGAAGCAAAAAGTATTAGAGATAGTTTGACGGAAGAAGTGATGGCTTTCGGAAACTTGCTGTTTGACTATTTCAAGTATGGAAAAAACAAAGATACTTATAAAAAAATAAAATGGCACTTAAGCAACTCCTCTGACTTTACTGCATTTAAGCATTGGATAGTAAAGGACAATGATGAATTAAAGAACGAATTTAACAAACTACTCAGTCCCTAAAAGTTTCGTTTGATTTTAATCACAGGACATGCTATAATACCCACACTTTGATTGTTGAGAGAGACACGATTGACTGAGGTAATCCCCTTCAGAGGGTTGTTGTACGACCCAGGGCGGGTGGCTATGGAGGACGTCATTGCTCCCCCATACGACATCATCACGCCGCAGAGGCAGGATGCGCTTTACCTCAAAAGCCAGTTCAACATCGCCAGGGTTGAGTGCGGCAAGGAGTTTGCCGATGACACCGATATATGCAACAAGTACTTCCGGGCATCCGAAAGCCTCAAGGGCTGGCTCACAGACGGTATCATCAAGTTTGAAGACCAACCGGCATTCTACCTCTATGAAACCGACTACTCTGTCGAAGGCAAACAGATTGCCATGCGTGGCGTCTTTGCCGCCGTGAAACTAGTACAACACGGCGAGGGTATCTATCCACACGAAATGACCAAGGCAAAACCCAAACTCGACAGACTCAACCTCATGCGTGCCTGTTGCGCAAATATCAGCCCGATCTTTGCCATCTACAACGACCCGGATAAAGGACTTGACACCCTCTATGCCAAGATACTCAACACCAAACCGTACTTTGAATTCGACGACGATGACTCCATACACCACAAATGCTGGATCATCAACGCCCCCGACGACGTCGCCGCCATAAGCGCTAACCTCAGCGGCAACGACCTGTTCATTGCCGACGGACACCACCGCTACGAAACCGCACTGGAGTACCAACGCATCATGCGGCAGCAATGCCCCCTCAAAGCTGGAGCCTCCGACACACAACGCAAGGACTACGACTACGTTATGATGCTCCTGGTCAATGCGGCAGAAGGCGGTCTGACCATCCTGCCTACACACAGGTTGATCAATCTACACCACAATGGCGCACCAAAAGACCCCATCACAACGCTTAAAGAACAGTTTACGGTCGAACACATCACAACACCGGCCCTGCACAAGACCGCCCTCTCCACACGCTATGCCATAAACGTGGCTATCGACGGACAACCCCACACCTTTGGCCTGTACCTGCACGGCCATGAGGGCTTCTACGTCCTGCGCTACAACGGGCAACAACTACATGGCCTCGATGCCACAGACGTCGTTATGTTACACAACGTGGTGTTTAAACAACTCTTTGACATCAACGACTTCGGTTACGAAATGGATACGGCAAAGACCATAGACATGGTCAGGGACGGCCAGTTTAAGGCGGCATTCATACTAAACCCCACAAGGGTTGAGGACATCCGCCTTTCGGCGCAAACCGGCGTCAAGATGCCGCCCAAGTCAACGTACTTCTATCCCAAGATTCCAACAGGACTGGTGATCAATTATTTGCAAGACTTGTAGTGTAATATAGTAAGGCTTAGTCTCTGCTATATATTCAAATATTAAGTTAAATTTTAGGAGGTTTCAATGGCAGTAAAAATAGGTGTAAATGGTTTTGGAAGGATAGGCAGGAACTTTTTCAGGGCCTGCATGGATAACCCCGAAATAGAAATCGTGGCGGTAAACGACCTTACGGACGCCAAGAGCCTTGCCCACCTGCTGCAGTACGACTCGGTGGTTGGTAATCTCAAGGCCGATGTTTCCGTCAAGGACGACACAATCGTGGTCAACGGCAAGCCCGTCAAGGTGGTTGCAGAGAGAGACCCCGCAGCGCTTCCCTGGAAGGCACTCGGTGTAGAGATTGCCGTTGAGTCAACCGGACTCTTTACCAAGAAAGAACACGCCGCAAAGCACCTCGCAGCCGGAGCGGAATGGGTTCTGATATCGGCCCCGGCCACCGATGAGGATATCACCGTGTGTATGGGCGTCAACTCCGACAAGCTAAACCCCGCAGTACACAAGATAATATCCAACGCCTCATGTACAACCAACTGTCTCTCCCCCGTAGCAAAGGTCTTAAACGACACCTTTGGCATAGTCAAGGGACTCATGACCACCGTCCACTCATACACCAACGACCAGAGGGTGCTGGACCTTGCCCATAAGGACCTCAGACGCGCAAGGGCAGCCGCAATAAACATAATCCCCTCAAGCACCGGTGCAGCAAAGGCTATCGGTCTGGTGCTGCCGGAGTTAAAGGGCAAACTCGACGGCTTCGCAATGCGCGTACCAACCCCTAACGTCTCCGTCGTAGACCTCACCGTGGAACTCGCCAAAGAGGCCACAAAAGATGAACTAAACGCCGCCGTTAAAAAGGCCGCCGAAGGCCCCATGAAGGGTATCCTCCAATACTGTGACATACCCCTGGTGTCTTCCGACTTTAAGGGCAACCCACACTCCTCCATCTTTGACGCAGAACTGACAAAGGTCATCGGCAACATGGCAAAGATCATATCCTGGTACGACAACGAGTGGGGCTATAGCTGCCGCCTGCGGGACCTCGCCCTGTATGTTATCTCCAGGAGGTAATAATGGGACTTGACAAGATTGTAATAAGGGACCTCGACCTCAAGGGTAAAAGAACCTTCATCAGGGTTGACTTCAATGTCCCCTTTGATGAGGCAAACAACATCACGGATGACAACCGCGTCCGTGCGGCCCTGCCGACCATAAACATGGCAATCGACAAGGGCGCCAAGGTGATCCTTGCCTCCCACCTCGGCAGACCAAAGGGAAAACCCAATCCCAAGTACACGCTCCAACCCGTGGCAAAGTGCCTGGAGGGGTTGCTCAACAGAAAGGTGGCCTTTGCCCCCGATTGTGTTGGCCCCGAGGTAGAAAAGATGGTCGCCGATATGAAAGACGGCGACGTCCTGCTTTTGGAAAACGTCCGTTTCCACGCAGAAGAGGAAAAGAACGACCCCGAATTCTCCAAGTCCCTGGCCAAGCTGGCCGACGTCTACGTAAACGACGCCTTCGGCACCGCACACAGGGGACATGCCACCACCGAAGGGATAACCAAGTTTGTCCCGACCTCGGCGGCAGGACTGCTGATGGAGAAGGAGCTTAACTACCTGCTTGTATCCGTGGAATCGCCCGTGAGGCCGTTTGTGGCCATCGTTGGCGGGGCCAAGGTATCGGGCAAGATCGGTGTGCTCGACCACCTGGCAAGCAAGGTGGACAAGGTCATCGTTGGCGGGGGGATGGCCAATACGTTTTTCAAGGCTATGGGCTATGAGATCGGTGACTCACTCTGCGAAGACGATATGCTCGATGTTGCAAAAAAGGTCATGGCAAAAATGAAGGAACTCAAGGTCAACTTTCTCCTGCCCGTGGATTGCCTGATAGCCGAAAAGGCGGAACAGGGTGCACCTACCAGGGTGGCACCGGCCAATAAGGTCCCCGCAGGATGGCGCATCCTCGACATCGGCCCGGAGTCTTCCAAGCTCTTTGCAGATGCACTCTCCGATGCCAAAACGGTCGTCTGGAACGGCCCAATGGGACTCTTTGAGATAGACACCTTTGCCAAGGGCACCTTTGACCTGGCGGCAGCCGTAGCAAATATCAAGGCCACTACCATCATTGGCGGTGGAGATTCAGTGTTGGCCGTTAAGAGGGCCGGGGTGACCGACAAGGTCTCCTTTATATCAACCGGTGGAGGCGCCTCTCTGGAGCTTCTCGAAGGTAAGGTACTGCCAGGGGTGGCAGCGCTTACAAAGAAATAACCCTTTTGAATAACCCGTGGGGTGGGAAGGCTGGGTGGACAACATGCCCTGTCCCTCCCTTCCACGGTTAATCTAATGAGACAATACTAAGGAGGAGGTGTAGGAATTTGGCATTTAACAGATTTGAGGACGCACCATCCAGCGTCATAACCCTGGTCAATGAGGTAAGGAACCAGTACTTCTCCGAACTCATAAACGTAAGCATCAGGGTGCTGTTTGACAGGAAAAAGAGAACCAGCAGCGGTAACATCGTCCTGGGACGGATACAGAAGACTAACGACCTCACCAGACACCTCACGAAAGAGGACACCGCCACCGCCGAAGGCTATGACTTCATTCTGTTTCTGGACAAGCTGACATTTACTAACATCGAAAAGAAAGACCAGGTACGATTGATCAGACACCAGCTCCGCCACATAATCGTAGACCCCGAGTCCCCCAAAAATCCCTACAAGCTGGTCGGTCACGACGTAGAGAACTTTTACGCCGAACTCGAACTCAACAAGGACGACATCAGATGGGACGAGCGCGTCAGAGAAGTAGCCATGTCCCTGTACGACCTCGATAAAGAAAACGAAAGCACAGACGAAGGCGACTATTAATGTGCTTTTCATTAACGAATCCTCTCCGGGGGGCATAGGTGCTGCAATCCTGGGGTAGACATTGACAAAAAGCCTCAACCGTCTGCCGGATAGCCCGGCTCTCTGAACGCCTCCGTTGCAGGCAAGACGACCGTAAAACAACTGCCCTTGTCAATTTCGCTGTCAACGTTGATGTACCCGCCGTGGGCCTGAATTATTGATTTCACGATGCTCAGGCCAAGGCCGCTGCCATCGGACACTGCGTGGTTGTCGCAACGATAGAACCGATTGAAGATGTTTAGGATGTCAACCCCCTTAATACCAATCCCCGTATCTGTAATACGCACTTTGACCATGCCACCTTCCACAACGGACGATAGCCCCACAAAACCGCCGTCTTTGTTATACTCGATGGCATTTGTCAGCAGATTTAAAATGGCCTCTGTCAACCTGTCCCTGTCTGCCGGGACGCCAACGTCGCCTGCTATGGAATTGCTGATACTTATGTTTTTTTCTTTCGCCAGGGGCATTGCCATTTCTATGGCGCTTTCGATACAATCGCTCAGACGTACCGGCCTGAAATCCGCAACCGTCAGGATGCCGGAGTCAAGGCGCGCAAGACAGAGGAGGTTGCTCACAAGCCTGTCCATGGCATCGGCAACGGACTTGATTGTCTCCAATGCCTCTACGTACTCCCCTGCCGATCTCTGACGCTGACACAGCACCTCACAGTGGGTCTTGATCACCGAAATGGGTGTCTTGAGTCCGTGTGAGGCATCAGAAACCAACCGCTTTTCACTCTCAAAGACGCCCTGCAGCCGATCAAGCATCGCATTAAAGGAACCCGCAAGACCCGTTAATTCCCTGACCTCTTTGCCGGTGTCAAGGCGCTGCGACAGTGTCTGATGGGTTATCGTGTTGAGTCTCGACGAAAACGCATCTATGGGCATAAGGGCAGCCCTTACGATAAGAATGCCCACGGCGCATATAAACACAGTGCCGGCAGGGAGCAGGACGAATAAGAGATTCCTGAACGCCCGTATCATCGCCAGGTTTGCAGAGATGTCCTCCGCCGCAAAGACGCTAAAGTGTCTGTTGAGCAAGACCGTCTGTTGTTGCAAGACCCTGATTGGTTCGCCGTCAGGCCCCACGGACGTGTAGATTATCTCATTGCGTCTCTTATCCTGATGCTCTATGTTGGGGGAGGTCAGGTCAAAGTCGGCATTTACCAGGGAGGTAGAAACCGCCAGTATGCGATTATCCATTATCACCTTGTAGTAGTGCCCCGAGCGCGGTATGGAATACTCCCCGGCTATGACCTCTGACAGTTCCAGTTCTATGGCGCCGTGTTCTTCATGCAGGAGGCCAATTATTATCTGCAGCTTGGAATGGAGGGTCTTATCGATGCCCTGAAATATGATCGCCTTGATTTCATAGTACAGGAAAGCACTGATAGCCATTATCAGCCCAGACGTCAAACACAACAGCCAGAGAAACAACCGCCCCTTTATAGACCTTAGCACACTCACGGGGTATCCCTTAGCACATAGCCCGCCCCCCGGACGGTATGTATCAGTTTGCTTTCAAACCCCTTGTCTATCTTATTTCTGAGATAGTTGATGTAGACGTCTATGACGTTGCTGTCACGGTCACTGTCGTAGTCATAGAGGTGATCAATCAGTTCGGCCCTTCCGATGACCCTGTTTTTGTTCAGCGCCAGGTACTGCAGGAGATTGTACTCACCCGACGTGAGACCGATTATTGTACCGCCTCTGCTGACCGTTCGTGCATTTGTATCTATCGTCATGTTCGCAATTGTGAGCAGGGCAGAGGGCACCCCCTTGCTTCTGCGCAGGAGCGCCCTGAGCCTGGCCAGCAGTTCGGAGAAATTAAACGGCTTTGCGATGTAATCGTCGGCGCCAACGTTGAGTCCCTTTATCTTATCGTCCACCTCCGCCCGTGCCGTAAGTACGATAACGGGTGTATCGATCTGCTTTGCCCGTATGGTACTCAAAATGGTCAGACCATCCATCTTTGGAAGCATCAGGTCAAGGATCATGGCGTCATAGGGATAGGTTTCTGCCATGTACAGTCCCTCTTGTCCGTCAACGGCCAGGTCAACGCTAAAGGAGTGTTCCTGTAATCCCTTTCTGAGGATACTTCCCAGGTGTTTTTCGTCTTCCACTATGAGGACCTTCATCCGTTAAGCCCCTCAATTTGTCCTTTGTCCAGGGGGATTACGCTTTTATCAGGGTCATCCTTGAGAAACAACATTTTCTTACATTACTCTGTTTCATTGCTTTTATCCTGCCTCTCTGATTATATAACATGTAAAGGATATTGGGAAATCCCCACCCCCCTGTAGTGTCAGCTTCGGTTCCTGGCTCTTTTCACCTCTATCTCATCCGCAACAAACGTATCACCGTCATAGCCTCCCTCAACCTCCACGTATGCACCGACTATGGCCTTGCCATGTTTTTCCTTGATGTGCGTATTTTCGGTAACAACCACTTTCCTCTTGCCCACGGTCCACGTGCCAACAGACTCCTTGGGCATCTCCTTAATCACACCATATATCTTACCATGTCGCCCTTGGTCTTTGTAATACTCATCTTTATGCTCGTCCTCCCTACCGCTGGTATAGGCATTGCTTGCCACCATGACTATCACCACCGCCAAAGCTAAAAACACTGTCTGTAACCTTCTCATAACTACCTCCTGATACCATTTAAGAACCGGGGTAACTACCCCTCTTTATGTTCTTTAGATATATCATAACAGATGAAACATTAAGGAGAGATTAAAATGTCGGATTTTTATATTGTGTTAATATAGAAAACGAGTATCCTCTTTATATTTCATGGTAACTATGCTTTTATGCATCATGGATTCCTGGTCAAGCCAGGAATGACACACTTGGAAAACGCCTGTAACTGTCATTCCTGCGAAAG
>NZ_JABXWD010000165.1 GCF_019173545.1 Candidatus Magnetobacterium casense
AGTTGATTCATCGCTTTATGTGACATCTATTTTTTTACCCCCTTCTTATTCAATTACACATAAATTATAACTCTTCTCTGCTACTTATTTTTGCAACGGTCTCAAGTTGCATTTGATGCATAAAATCTACTTGTATTTTTGTTTGACCGCCAGGATGGCCTGATCTCTTAAGGTCTTCAGGTATCGCAGGATTTTTGGTTCTATTTGCAGTTCTCCAGCGAAGGGTTTGTCGGTGTAGATTATTCCTAGAGGGATTTTATTTATCTTTATCGGAAACAATAGAAACGTCTCAGAATCGAGGAGATTTCTGTACCATCCAGGGATTCGTGCCTTTACCCTGGCTTCGTTGATGTCGTTTATCAGCAGGTCTGCTCCATCGGTGAGTGATTTGTTAAAAATATCCTCCGCGTCGATATCCACTACGAATTTAAAACGCGTTATCACCGACATGACGTCCTCTCCAAAACCAAAGCGGGCCTCCATGATGTTGTCTTTCGGCGTCTTTATGCAGATTATTATTCTGGTCGTGCCGAGGCCACGAAACATTATCTCCAGTATCATTCTTAAAATATCGTTAAGCGATATGTCCTCAATCAGTGCCGTTGCCACCTCCTGTACGCCTCTTGCAAATATTGTCATCGGGTCATCGTCAACAGTGGATTGGCTGCTCATATCCAGCACTTGTACACCGTTGCTGCCTCCGTAGGCGGAGTCCTTAACGGATTTCGCCAGTTTAGTTCTTGGGTCACCGGCCTTCTCTTCGTTTTTCTTCTCAGTACCTTTATCGTCCAGCAACCCCTTTATTGTTTTAACAAAGCTTATTTGACTGAGATTAATATTGAAGTCCCTGGCATAGTCTAATATCTCGTCTTGTGCCTTTTGAACTATCCCGATAATCTGTTCGGCGGAGATACTAAAGCAATCTTTATATTTTTCGATCAGGGAATTTAAGCCGCTTTTCCATAGCTCTTGATCATTGTCTGTGGAATTGGCAATCGCGCAGAGTTCGTTTGAGAAGTTCACAATGCATCGGAGCATATCAAGCTCCGAGGTAGGTCTGGGAACCTTCGGTTGGTTGTATCTCTGCATGCAATATACTATTTGATTGGAAAACTGCCATTCTTTGGCGAACACCATGCCAAGCTTTTCGTATGATATCCCAAATATTTTAAATGACGCAGCCCCCTCATTGACTCCACGCTTGCTAATCAATTCCCTGACCAGAGTGCTGTCTCCTGGAAGATAGAAAGTCGAGAGTATCTTCCCAAAATCGTAGAACATCGAGCACAAAAAGGCCTCTTCGGTGTTTTTCTTTTCCAGTGCCAGTGCCAGCTCACGCGCTAAAATGGCACTGATGAAACTTGTCATCATGACGTTTTTGAGCTCTTTTACGAGGTTTTTATTGTTTAGGTTATCAAATAACATTAAAGAAAGCGCGGCATTCCTTATGTGATCGAGTCCCAGGATATATACCGCCCTCGATACCGTGTTGATCTTCCCGCCGTATGTGCTCTTAATGTAATGGGCCGTATTTGCTATTTTGAGAATCTTGTTGGTAAGTGCAAAATCGTGCAATATCGTATCTGTTAGCTGGGTTACTGTGGCATCGCTTTTTGCATCGGCTTGCCTGCTGACCAGGTTAAGCGTATGGGACATGACCGGGAACTCATGTACCGACTCTAATTCTTTTTTGATTATTCCTATGGTATCTTCTTTTGTTTTCATGGTGTCCTTATCTGGTTGAGGACGGTTTTTTTGTTATTTTAAGGTCTTTAACCTTTTCCTGAAGCTCGGTGAATGCGTTTTCAAGCACACGTATGTAAACTTGCAGTTCTTGATTGCTCCTGTTGTAATCGGTAAGGATTGCCTGAAGGTTTTTGGACTTCTCTGCCCTGTTTTTATTTTGTACGTAGAGGCGGTCATTGAGTTCTTTTATTGTTTGAAGTTTTCGGATAACCCCCTTAACCGTATCCCCATAGCCCATCAACACTATTACCTCCTCCTTTAGCACAGCAATGTTTTCAGCGGCGCTGTCAGAAGTTTTGCCGCTTTCCACTTCGGACATGAGCACATCGGCACGATTCGATGTGCTGAGCAGATCGCTGTTGTCAAGCGACAACAGGTCTTCGGTTTCTTGTTGATCACAGGAATCCATGGGAACAGTATCCTCAAGTGCGTTCTGTTGCGCTGAAATCTCCATCAGTTTTCCGATATTCTTATCGAAAGAACCAAACACACCTTCCCAGAATATCCTATCGTGCAGCGTCTCCTCTGCACGGCCCTCATGCTGCCTGGCTATGCCGCCAATTAAGGCATTTATTAAATCATGTTCTATCTCATATACCTTTTTCAGGACATCTCCTTCGCCTTTGCTTATCTTGTTTTTGACCTGCTTAAGCTTGCCTCTCAGGTATAGTTGTAATTCTTCCCCGTCTTGTGGTGGCGGCATAGGTTTCTTTCTCTTATACAACACAAGGCTTACTACTATAAATAGTATAAGATATTCGAGTATTAATACAAATATCGTTATATCTAAATTCGTCGTCATGGCTTAATCAGGCCAAACGGTTTAAAACCAGGGACCTGACATTTATGCCTTCGATTTATCAACTAACTTACCTTTTTTCAACCAGGGCATCATTGCCCTGAGTTTGGCGCCAACGTCCTCAACAAGGTGTGCCTCGCCCTTGCGCGTCAGGGCATTGAACACGGGTTTGTTCGCACGGCATTCCAAAATCCATTCCCGTGCAAAGACCCCTGACTGTATCTCCGAGAGAATTCTCTTCATCTCCTTTTTCGTCTCTTCAGTTATTATTCTTGGGCCTCTGGTGAGGTCCCCATACTGGGCCGTGTTGCTGATGGAGTAGCGCATATTGGAAATCCCGCCCTCATATATAAGGTCAACGATTAATTTTACCTCATGCAAACACTCAAAATAGGCCATCTCAGGGGCATAGCCGGCTTCGGTAAGTGTCTCAAATCCCGCCTGTATCAGCGCGGTAAGCCCGCCGCAAAGTACGGCCTGTTCACCGAAGAGGTCAGTTTCGGTCTCTTCCCTGAAGTTGGTTTCTATGATGCCAGCTCTGCCTCCTCCGATTGCCGAGGCATATGCAAGGGCGATCTCTTTCGTATTACCAGACGGGTCCTGATGAACCGCAATAAGGCATGGCACGCCGCTTCCTTTTATGTATTCGCTCCTGACAAGATGGCCGGGGCCTTTGGGGGCTGCCATAAATACGTTCATCTCTGGAGGCGGCACTATCTGTCCGAAGTGTATATTAAAACCATGGGCAAAGGCAATATAAACCGATTTTTTTATGTACGGGGCTATGTCGTTATTATAAATATCCGCCTGATACTCATCCGGCAGGAGGATCATTATTACGTCAGCAATGGCTGCCGCCTCAGATGGCAGCATGACCTTAAAACCGGCATCTTCAGCCTTTTTCCAACTGCCGCCTTTTCTTAGGCCGACGGTTACATCCATGCCGCTCTCCCTGAGATTGTTCGCATGGGCGTGGCCCTGGCTGCCATAGCCCATGACGACGATTTTCTTTCCCTTCAACTCCTCTGATTTTGCATCCTTGTCGTAGTAAACCTTGATCATGAAACCTCCGAAGTTTATGCCTTCTCAGGCGTTTAGTGCATTTAAGAAGCGCTCCAATGAGGCGCCGTCGTTTACGCTGTATATTGCCGCTTTTGAGTCAATGCGTTTTATCAGACCGCTCAGGACGGTCCCTGGCCCAACCTCGACAAACACCTCTACGTCCATGCCGGTTATCGTCCTTATCGAATCCTCCCAGAGCAGGGGGCTGTTGAGCTGTCTTACCAGAGAGGATTTTATCTTATCCACGGTTCCCAGCACTATAGCGTCTGCGTTGTTGACAATAGGGATTTCAGGCTTGTGAAACGAAATGCCCTCCATATATGTGCCCAGTTTCTCAGAAGCACTCATCATCAGCGTACAGTGAGAGGGCACGCTTACCGCCAGGGCAACGGCACGCCTTGCGCCCTCTTGTTTGGCAAGCCTTATGGCTTCCTCTACGGCCTTCTTTTCTCCCGCTATCACGACCTGCTCCGGACAGTTATAGTTCGCTGGTGAGACATAGCCCGAAGCGGCATTCATACAAATCCTGTCAACTGCCTCTCTGTCTAATCCGATTATGGCGGCCATCAACCCTTGTCCCTCAGGGACGGCATCCTGCATGAAATGCCCTCTCTTTTCAGTAAGAATAACGGCATCCCGCAACAGAAGTACGCCCGCTGCCACCAGGGCCGAATACTCGCCAAGGCTGTGACCGGCCACTACGTCAGGTCTTATGCCTTTGAGCTGCAACACTCTATACGCAGCTATGCTGGTGGTTAAAATACACGGCTGTGTACGAAAGGTCTTGTTAAGTTCCTCTTTCTGGCCGCTGAAGCACAGCTCCGCAATGTCGTAACCAAGGGCGTCTGAGGCCTCTTTATATACAACCCTTACCTCGTCATACTTTTCGTAGAACTCTAATCCCATACCGATGGATTGAGAACCCTGTCCAGGGAAAACAAAGGCGGCCCTTCTCATAGTCCTTTCTCTCCTTTAATCTTTTTTATCGCTAACGGAACTATCTCGTATATGTCGCCTACGATGCCATAGTTGGCAATGTCGAATATCGGGGCCTCAGGGTTTTTATTTATCGCAATAATTATATCAGATGACTGCATTCCCACCATGTGCTGAACGGCCCCCGATATTCCACACGCTATATAAATCTTGGGGCAGACTGTTTTCCCCGTTTGACCGACTTGGTGGCCGTACTGAATCCACCCTTCATCCACTGCGGCCCTCGATGCCCCAAGCGTGCCGCTTAGAAGCTCGGCAAGTTCTCTGAGCATTTCAAATCCCTTTGCGTTTCCCAGCCCGCGTCCCCCGGAGACAATCACCTCGGCATCTTGCAGGCTTATATTAAAATACGAGTCCTCTTTTACCACATCCACTACCTTTGTGCGATATGCCTTCACTGGCATTTCTATTTTTACAATCTCTCCCTTTCGGCACGTGTCATAAGAGCCTTTTTTCATTACCTTTGGACGTACTGTGGCCATCTGCGGCCTTGTGCCAGGACAGAGGATTGTCGCCATGATATTGCCGCCAAAGGCCGGCCTTATGGCAAGCAGGTTGCGCGTCCCCTCTTCTATCTCCAAAGAGGTGCAGTCTGCCGTCAGCCCGGCATGAAGGCGTGCTGCCACGCGAGGGAAGAAAGACCTCCCCACTGCCGTTGCCCCCGCAAGGACTATCTCAGGCTTATGCTCGGATATTATCTTTGATAGTAATTCCGTATAGGGTTCGTCATTAAATCTCATAAGTCGGTTGTCGCAACACAAATAGACTATGTCTGCTCCCCATTTGATAAGCTCTGCGGCCTCTGCCTCACCGGCGCCAAACAATGCGGCACTGAGCTGGACAGACAGCGTATCGGCAAGCCTCCTGCCGGTTGATAGCAGTTCAAGTGCCACATGGGCAATTCTGCCGTCTCTCTGTTCTGCAAATACTAAAATACCCTTATATGCGGTCATATCTCCTAGCGTATCTTGTGCTGGAGAATCCGTATATTCTTTAATTGCCCCCTCTGGACAGGCGCTCATACATGCGCGGCACAGCTGGCAGTACTCGTTTATAAAGGCCTTGTCCTGCGTCATCACTATCGCGTCGTACGGACATGATGCAATACATGTCTGGCATCCAGTACACAGCTCCCTATCCACCTTAATCTGCATGATTACTCCTTAGTGTGCCTTATTAAATACATTTAATTTCTTTTAATATCGAAATCAGTTCATCGGTCTGCTCGCCGGGTGTTCCGCCGATTATTATCCTGTCTTTTTTCGTCTGAGGTGCGAAAATATTTTTCACCTGCGTTGGTGAACCCTTTAGGCCAAGATTGTTTTCGTCCAAGGAGAGGTCTTTGTGTGTCAACTTTTTGATTTGAAGTTTCTTTGCCCGCATTTTCCCCTTTAATGACGCCATTCTCGGTTGATTCAGTTCCTTCACTACCGTTAGCAAGACCGGAAGCGGTGCTTCCACTACGTCGTAGCCTTCGTCCATCAGCCTTCTTACCGTTATCGAGTCGGTCGATATGGATGTTATGCTGCTGACATATGAGATATGTGGTATATTCATAAATTCCGCAATAGCCGGCCCGACCTGGGCAGTGTCTCCATCGATAGCCTGCTTGCCGCATAAGACCATGTCGCAGCCTAAAAACCTTATCGCCGCTGACAGAGTGTACGCAGTTGCCCACGTGTCCGAACCTGCAAATGCCCTGTCGGTAAGCAGCACCGCATCGTCGGCCCCCATCGCAACGGCATCTTTCAACGCAATCTCGGCCTGCGGCGGTCCCATTGTCAGCACAGTTACCTCGGCGCTCATCATATCCTTTATTTCAAGGGCCGCCTCAATTGCGTGCAGGTCATAGGGATTTATTATGCTTGGCACTCCGTCTCTTATCAATGTGTTTGTCTCGGGATTTATCCTTACCTCTGAAGTATCTGGCACCTGCTTTATGCACACTATGATTTTCATGCTCACTTGTTCCTCGTGAACTCTTTAATCAGGTTCTGACAAATTACGTTTCTCTGTATCTGGTTCGTGCCTTCGTATATTTGGAGGATTTTAGCATCACGCATCATCTTTTCAAGCGGATACTCCCTCATATAGCCGGAACCTCCCATCACCTGAAGGGCATCCGTTGTCACCTTCATGGCAACGTCTGTTGCAAATGTCTTGGCAATTGCAGAGGCCTTTGTAATCTCCTTTGCCCCGCTGTCAACATAACGCGCCACGTTATAGACCAGCGCTCTGGCGGCCTCTATCTGAATTGCCATGTCGGCCAGCATGTGCTGGATGGCCTGAAAACTTATAATCGGCTTCCCAAACTGTATGCGATTACTGGCAAAGCTCGTCGCCTCCTCGAAGGCACCCTGGGCAACCCCAACGCCTTGTGCCCCCACACCTGTCCTTGACTGGTCAAGGGTCTTCATTGCAACTATAAACCCCATCCCGTCACGCCCAATGACGTTGTCCTTTGGTATGCGGCATTCATCAAACACGAGTTCGCACGTGGCCGAGGCCCTTATGCCCATTTTCTTTTCTTTCTTGCCAAACGTAAAGCCGGGCGTACCTTTTTCAACTATCAGGGCTGATGCCCCGCGTGCCCCGCGGGACTTGTCCGTCATTGCTATTACCGTATATATGTCGGCCACGCCGCCGTTTGTTATCCACTGCTTTGTGCCGTTTAGTACATATTCGGTTCCACTTTTTATGGCTGTCGTTTGTATGCCTGCCGCGTCGCTTCCGGCATTAGCCTCCGTTAGGCCGAAGGCTACGAGTTTTCTTCCTGATGCTATATCCGGCAGATATTTCTTTTTCTGTTCGTCCGTTCCAAATAACAGTATCGGATACGTCCCAAGGGCATTTGCCGCATAACTTGTCGATACACCCAGGCAGGCCCTGCTCAGCTCCTCAACGGCAAGGCATAGCTCAAAGGCACCCTGGCCC
>NZ_JABXWD010000166.1 GCF_019173545.1 Candidatus Magnetobacterium casense
TGTAGCGCCAACAAACAACGTCCGTGGAGCACCGGGGCAGTACAGTGCAGCGTCGCTTCCACCCTTTGTCGCCGTGTAGGCATACAGCTTGTTAGCCAGGTTCATTAGCCTGCCGTATAACTCCCACTGTTTGGTCATGTTGTAGGACAGCCTGAGGTTAAAGACATCGTGTCCGCTGTAACGTTCGGTGTTGGCATCGTTGAGCCAGTAACGTCCAAGACTTATCCACTCAACCTCCATGCGTCCGCCGTTAAGTAGTGCCGGAATGTAGGCAAGGCGTGTGTCAACGATGTCGCGCGGGGCCAGGGCCATCTCCTTGCCACTGTAGTTGACGGCGGAGGAGACAACATAATCCTTGTACCTGTGAGTGGCGTGTGAGTAGGACGAATCCAGACGAAGCTCCTTTATCGGCTGTATGCCTATCCCGATTTCAACGCCCTTGTGTTCGGTCTTACCGGCGTTTAACCTTTGGGTCACGTTTGTTGCAGGTGAGAAGCTGACAAGGTCATCCCGTTTTTGCATGATGTAGGCCGATACCTCATAGCTCACCACATCGGAGATAATCCCCCGGAAACCAGCCTCGTAACTGTCTACCTTTATGGGTTTGAGCTTTACCGATGTGGATGCGGTGCCTGAGGAACCCCTGAAGAGGTCTGTCGCCGACGGCACACGGAAACCATTGGTGTAGGAGGCAAAGGCGTTTAGTTCCGGAGCAAATTCATAGGTAACGCCGACCTTGGGACTTATGTGGGAGAAGTAGCGGTCGGTGTTGTCGGGTCTGTTGTTGTTGGCTTGCAGGTTTGTGGAGTAAGCGTATGAGAGGTTGTCGTACCTGACACCGATGGTAACGCGCATCTTTTCCACGGGTGTGGTTTCGGTCTGGACGTAGGGGGATATCTCTTTGAAGGTGGCATCGAAGTCGTAGTTGTTGGTTGTGCTTGAGACAAAGGAGTAGGAGGTAAACTGGTCGCCGGTTTTAAATGCCTGCAGACGGCGTTCTCCGTACTGCCCTGGGCTGTAATCGAGGTCAACCCCGGCAATCAGACGAGTCCTCAGTGCGGAGAAGTCGTGTCTGTACTTTGACATCACCCCCAGGGAGTAAAACTGCGTGTCCGATTCATAGCCGTAATAGTTGTTGCCGGCCTTGAAAATCCCCCACCCCGGCAGGAGCTTCATTTCGTTGTGCCTGAAGTACGGGATGAAGCTGACAGTGGAGCCCCCGCCCAGGTCCTTTTCAAACTCGGTAGACGCCCTGAATGCCTTGACCTTTCTGAAGTCGAAGGTGTGATAGTTGTAGTAGGGTTTTTGTTCATAATCGGCCTTAAGCAGGCCATTGGCACCACCGGTCTTCTGGTCAATGTCAAAAAAGGATATCACCGTCTTAAGTGTCGCCGTACCACTGAGTACACTGTCCCACCTGACCGTGCCACCCTGACGGTCATAGGCAGTTCTCTGTCGCCAACCATCGGAGTGGGTGACGTTAAGCCCTACCCTGAAACCGTTATCGCCCCAGGTGGTTCCGCCGTTTGCCAAGAGCCTGTACCAGCCATATCCTCCAACTTCGGGGTTTATGTCAAACTCAGGGTTTGCCGGTGATGGGCGTGTCAGAACGTTTATGGTACCGCCAATGGCGTCGCTTCCATACAGGGCGGTAGATGGCCCCTTTATCACCTCTATGCGTTCTGCCCCGGGGAGATTCATCTCATAGAGGGCGTTGTGGTTAAAGAATCCAGTCGATCTGATTGGGATGCCGTCCTCGAGGTAGAGATACATTGCGTTGGTGTTAAGTGGCTGCCTGATTGCCGTCATGTGTCCCTCTCCGGCAGTGGGGGCGACCCAGACCCCTGGTATGCGATTGAGTATTTCGGTAGGTTGTGCGGGTTTTACCGATGTGATCTCCTCTTTCTTGATAACCCCGATGCCCTTGGGCATCTCCTTTAGGGGTTCAGACTCACGGCTACCGGAGACGACAATCTCCTCAAGGCTCTGTTGCGTGACCTTGTCCTTGTCTGCGTCCTCGGCATATGTTGGGCCGGTCATAAGTAGTGACATGATTGTTGCGGCTATTATCGTCAGTGTCTCTGCTCTACGTCTCATGATAATGTAAGTATCCTCACTGTATAAGTTTTCTTTAGTCATACGGGTTGATAAACAACACCGCTGATATCACCAATCAAAGCGATGACAGGTGAATCTTCTGATACTCAAGCGTCTTAATCAGTGGGTTAGTGTCTTGGAGGACGTTCTTTGTTGGAGGTAACTATGAAAAAATTAAACCGTGTCGGTGTTGGATTATGAGGCTCACGTGTGAGTACCAACACAGGCATATAGCAACTTTCACAGAGATAAGGCATATCACCGGCATTCGTATGCAGGGTCATGGATGCGTTGCATACATCCGGCGTAATCAGGGCAACCACCCGCTCAGGATAAGAACCAGATACGTTGAACTTTGCCGGCAAAGTTACAAGCGCAACGGACAGCATTAGCAATATCGCCAATCTACGCATATACAGACGAGTATAGCATAATTTCTGATAAAAAAGTAGCCTCTTTTTGCTTAAATCAGGTGGAACTATAATAGTTATTGACAATATAATTGACATGGTGGTAACATTTCAGATATGTATATGCAAAAAAATATGCCGGTCATTTATTGGATGCTGATATTGCTCACCGGTTTTTTGTCATATTCGAACAGCTTTAATGTGCCTTTTCTATTTGATGACCATCAGATACGTACAATGGTACTCGACTTTACTCCCGTGTATGCCCTGGGAGCAAGGGGCATAGCCAATATGACATTTTTCTTAAACTATAAACTACACGGTTTTAATGTCGCTGGATATCATATATTTAATCTCATAATTCATTTGCTCAATGCCGTTTTGATATATTTGATGGTTACGGGTCTGTTTAAAGCGCAAAATCAATTATTTCAAGTACCTGATTATACAGATACGGAAGTGAAACACAAATTTGCGTTTTTTATAGCCCTTCTTTTTGTGAATCACCCGCTACAAATGCAGGCCGTTACAATGACAATTCAAAGATACGCATCCCTTGTGACACTGTTTTATTTAATTGCAATCGTTATATATCTGAAATGGCGTTTCTTAATTGCAGAGGCAGAGAACAACTCCTCACCTGCAGAAAGTCGTAACACTAATATCCATCGGATAAATATCAGTCATATCTCCTTGTATTTGTTTTCATTTATATTTGCAGTTGTTGCAGCACTGACAAAACAAACGTCCGTCACCTTACCTGTCATTATCACGATCATCGAATTTATGTTTTTTACCGGACCACGTTTAAAGCGTCTGTTGCACTGTATTCCTTTCTACCTAATCATACCGATAATCACTGCCTCCTCAATTGCATATTTGGATGATACACCAGGAGCTAGCGCTATTGAGGGGCAACATACCCTAATCCTGGACCGATGGCAATATCTTTTTACACAATTCAGAGTAATAATAACTTACATCAGAATGTTTTTCCTACCGGTTAATCTGACGCTAATCTATGACTACACCCCCTCTCTGTCTTTTTGGGAACATGGTTCGTACATATATTTTATTGTCCTATGCTCAATCTTTGTCTTTGGTCTCTACCTCTGTCATCGGGCACTGAAAAATCGAGATATCAGAAGCAGGGAGATACATTTTATATCGTTTGCAATACTGTGGTTTTTTATTACTATAGCGCCTCAGTCAAGTATAATACCGCTAAGTAACTGGGTAATCCTCGAATACAGGGTCTATATAACATCGGCGGGATTCTTTATTGTTGTAATCGCTGCATTGTTTAAACTTGTTAATATCATAGGTTCAAAGAGAGCAGATATTATATTAGCGGTACTTATTATTACAATATCCATATTGCATGGTGTTATTACATATAAGAGAAACACTTTATGGCATTCTGCAGTGACATTGTTTGAAGATAACGTTAAAAAATCTCCCGGGAGTATCCCTGCACACATTAGCCTTGCAAGTGCATACATGGATGCCGGTCAATATGACGATGCAATGAAACAATACCAATTCCTGCTGAAAAGGTTTCCCAATAATACGGACCTACTTGTAATAATAGGCGAACTTCACGCGCGTACTGGTAACCTTGTTGAGGCAATGAGGTTGTTTCAATCTGCACAGGGAATAAATCCACGTTGTACAGGGGTACACCTAAATATGGGCAATATATATGCCGGACAAGGCAATTTTGCTCTTGCCTTGAAAGAGTACAAAGCTGAATTACAGATACGCCCTTCAGCCGGCCTCTACAATAACCTGGGATTTTGTTACGAACAACTTGGGGATTTGCCCTCGGCAAAATGGCACTATGAGATGGCTATTGAATACACCCCCGACTTTGCTGAGGCACACAACAACCTGGGGGCATTATACCAAAGTATCGGAGATAAGTATGAAGCTATTAAGGAGTATAAAAAGGCATTAAAGATTAAGCCGGATTATCCTGAGGCTATGGAAAATCTACGCTCACTACAGCCCTAGTCCCACAAGGTTTGCCACAAAAATATTTGTGCAGGATTGCCATTTTCGTAATAGTTCACCCCCCTAAGAAAAGAAAAGAGGAGGGCGGTTTGTGGCAGGGGTGCCTCACCCCCTCCGCCCCCTCCTCAGACCTCCCCTGCAAGGGGAGGGGCGAGGCGCCCCGGCCACAAAGAAGTCCCCTTGACCCCTTCTTAGCTTATTGATAGTGGGCTGATTATACGCAATAATTTCAACACATAGATGAACTATTATCCGTTTTCTTTCATATAACGTCGAAGGTACTCTCTATGTGGCAGAGGGAGTTGACCACGTGGATGTTTGTCTTGAGGTAGACCTCGTGGGTTTCTATGATCAGCGGGATGTAAGCCTCTCTGTCGAGGATACCAACGCAGAATATATAGCCGGCTTCTACGAGGTTGAGGTCACTGACTGTAATCTTGATGTGACGTTTGTGGTTGTCAAACAAGAATGGTCCCTGGTTGTGCTGTGAGGACAAGGCGAAGGATATTTGCAGGCGGTCTTTTCTGAGGATTGCCCAGCCAACGTGTCCATGGTACGGGAGTTTTGACTCCACGGCAAACTCTATAGTCAGGGCACGCTCATTTGACTGATTAAAATGCAGGTCACGGATAAAGAGGAAATTGCTCTCTTTCTTTGTATATATAGAGTCCGGGGTATCGGGCTTGGTGGAACCGATCCGTGTCATTTCAAAGTCCACGTATGCGTTTACCACGTCTTGGGTTTGCCCGAACATCATCATCTTGCCGTGGTGCAGCCATATGGTCTTGGTACAAAATATCTTGATCTGGTACATGTCGTGCGAGCAGAACAGGATAGTCTTTCCTCTGTCCTTGAAGTCGATCATTTTATCGAGGCATTTTTTTTGAAAGTACTGATCGCCCACCGACAGGGCCTCGTCGATGATCAGAATATCGGGGTCTATGAGGGTTGCCACGGAGAAGGCTAATCTCACAAACATACCCGTGGAGTACGTCTTCAGTGGATAGTTGATGAAGTCACCGATTTCGGAGAAGGCTATGATATCATCGACCTTCTTTTTTATCGTTGCTCTGGCAACTCCAAGCAGGGAGGCATAAAAATATATGTTTTCAAGGCCGGTTAGTTCCGGGTGAAACCCTGAACCCAGCTCAAGCAGCGCAGAGACCATTCCCTTGACGTCAACCGTGCCAGAGGTTGGTGTCAGGGTGCGTGCAAGGATTTTTAAAAGCGTACTCTTGCCTGAGCCGTTTTCACCTATGATACCGACCGTCTGTCCCTGTTCAACGTCGAAGGTGACACTGTCAAGCGCAACAAAGTCCTGGTGACAAGCCCTCCGAAATACTATCTCCTTCAGGCGATGTATTGGCTTGCTATATATCTTGTAGGTCTTGGTTAGTTCGCATACGCTGAGGGGGTTCATTTGTTCAATGCAGGCACTGCCGTTGTCCGGGCATGGATTTTATTCCTTCTGTTTCTATTGACCGCTTCCATAGAAATTGGCATAGTATTAAAAAAAAATGGAGGGGAAGCGTCGAGCCTCCTCCTCCATTTTAAGACTAAACAGTCTATATCTAAACCTGTTTAATATGTGTATATGTTGGAAGCGCCAGCCCATGCTCCGGTGTTGCTGTGTTTACACTGATAACCGACCAAGTTACGTTTTGGAGTTGATGTTCCCTGGAAGCAAGCCATCGGGGCGTTCTCGCAGCTTAAAGAGGCAACATTGTTATCGGCGACAACTGTTGTGGTCTTGAGAAGAACAAGGTAAGCACCGTAGCTACCGGATACTCCACTTACGCTACCTATAACGTTATTTGAGGTGTTTGTGCCATCTGAGATGGTGAGGTAGATATCAGTACCGCTATTAGTAGTACCACCAAAGGTCATCATACTTGTCTGGAATGCCTGGATTGTTTTGTTAGCGGTGGTCGATGTGTTGATCTTGTCTCCGGATATTGCCGACAGCTTGTTACCATATGCTGTAAGGTAAACGCCTACAGTTGCGTTGTCTGAGGTATTGTTCGATATAACGCAATAGACCACATTAGCTGAGGCAGTATGCAAGTACGGCAGCGTATATGTTACCGTATCAGCCGCTGTTACCGTTGACACATTACCACTCCACATTGAAACACCAAACAACGCTACTAATAGTAGCATCAAGTACACTATACTTCTCTTCATTATAATCCTCCTAAAGTTCTCCTTAATAATATTTCCCTAACATGTAACTACTTATACCCGCCAAGCAGGTACTATTAACTCTCTGTAGCAGAAAACACCTCCTTTCCTTTTTCTTAATCGTACATATATCTATCTTCGCTCACATTCTATAGACTATTGTAAACCAACTGATTCCATTTTGTCAACACCATGCTTCGCTACCCCTGATGTACAATTACCGCTATGCACAGTTACACCATACATAGCTACCACCCTCTCTGAACCGAAGCCCGCCTTCCACACAACAAACCGACGAAGAAACAACATATAACTCTGCTACATTGCCACAACAACTACCAATCATCATACGCTATCTCCTGCCTGTTTTCTGCGTCCTAAACAACAAACCTCAGTTAACATTTGATACATCCTGCATATGCTTGTTTAGCATCCTGCGTTTAGGCTTGGAGCCAATTTTCTAAGCCCACCTCCTTTCTGACCCATTGCCCTTACCATCATCTTGATCTCATTTATCGGAAGGGTTTTCCAAAAACTTTAATGGATAATTTTTAAAATTTATCTTTCTCACTTACATCTAAGGAAACTGCCCTTTATCTCTTGAGTGACAGTCCTCCCTTTTCCCGTGCTATTTCAGCCGTCAGTTCTTCACGACAAACTCTCCTCAAGTGTGGCAGATCGTCTCTCACCAGTTTCCAAATGATGGGTGCCGAGATGTTTCCATAGTCGTGGCGGAGGATATTGCCGATGCCCGCTACCTGCTGCCAGGGAATCTTCGGGTGACGGCCTTTCATGTCGTCGGTGAGATGGCGGCTTGTCTCAGAGATAATTTC
>NZ_JABXWD010000167.1 GCF_019173545.1 Candidatus Magnetobacterium casense
CTTACCCTTTATATGCTTCCCCTCAAAAACAGCAGATATTAAATGGAACATGTCAAGCCTTACCATAGGCGGGATTGCTAATCTTACCCACTCACTTTGAGAAAGAGCCAAAAGAAAGAAGGGGGCTGTTTTACCAGCCCCCGTTTGTGAGTTAAACTATTTGTTTTATATCAGGTATGCACCGTCAACGACAACTATCTTGTCTGCCACTCTGCGGGAATGCCCTTTGTGACAAAGCCTTCGTCCCTTCTGGTGGTGCCGTCCTTGAGTATGTGCAGGTAGACGTCCCCGGTGTCAGAGGCCCTCCAGAGTAGGTCTGCTTTGCCATCGCCGTCATAGTCGCCGGCCTTGACGACACTCCAGTTGTTGGGGATTGCACGGTTTGCATATGCACCACCACGGACCTTTACACCATTCATAAACCAGATGGCGTAGTCATTACCTGTTACCTCATGCCACAGGATGTCGGCCCTGCCATCACCATCAAAGTCACTTACGCTGTCGAGCTTCCAGTTTTTTGGAATCCCCCTGGCAGCATAACCCTGCTCCGCTATTGCCAGACCATCGAGCAACCACACAAAGACATCACCATTTAAAGAGTTTTGCCATATCACGTCGCTCTTGTTGTCGCCATTCAAGTCGGCCACAAACTTGATGTTCCACAATACCCTACCTATGCCCCTGGCTATATAGCCTCCGCCAATTATCTTGGTGCCATTCATTAGCCAGACATAGATGTTTCCAGTGTCGGTGTTTCTCCACATGATGTCGGATTTGCCGTCACCATCGAAATCGCCAACGGCATTGACCTCCCAGTCATTTGGCATACTCTTCATCGCAAAACCGCCAGTGGATATCTCGGCGCCCTTCATGATGTATATGTAGACATCACCTGTGGAGCTGTTCTGCCAGAGCAGGTCGGCCCTGCCATCGCCGTTAAAGTCACCAACTGACTTGATATCCCACTGTTGGCCAGTGTTTTTGACGATATGACCTCCGCCCTTGATCTTCTTGCCATCCATCAACCAGACATAGACGTCTCCGCTGGTGGAATTTCTCCATAGCACATCGCTGTTGCCATCGCCATCAAAGTCGTATTCGGCCTTTCTGGGGATCGAAAACTCAACTGTTACCTTCTTGTTTGAGGTCATCTTCACCACGCACTGGTTGGTGCCAATGTTGAGGTCGCATCCGGTCCAGCCCTTGATTGTTGCACCTAATTTCCCTTGTGCCGACAGGACAATCACCTTATCTCTCTTGATAGATGCAGTACCGACCTTGCCATCGTGGCTCCAGGAAAACATGCCATTTGACAATGTTACAACGCCATAGCCTACCCCATGGCCAGGCACCTGGAGCGGATTGGACGTACTGGAGGAGGACGGCGGTACCGTGGAGAACTCCGGAAACACCACCGCCATTGTCAGTACCACTTCACCTGTCTGCGGTGCTTCCTGATTGACCGTGAATGTCTGCCCGGCAATGGTCATCGTACCGGTGCGTTTGCTTGTAGTCGTGTTTTCGGCCACGGTGTAATTTACCGTGCCGTTTCCGGTGCCGGAACTGCCTGCCGTGATACTGATCCAACTTACATTGCTTGTAGCTGTCCAGGAGCAGCCGGAGTTTGGCGTTGCCACATTTACGATATCGCTGACTTCAGTGGATGCGAAATTCCTGCTAACCGGACTTATCGCCATACCGGTGGCACAATCCGTACCCAGTTGGGTGACCGTAAAAGTCTGTCCGGTTACGGTAATGGTGCCAGTGCGTGAGGAGGCGCCGGTGTTTTCCGCTACCGAGTAGGAGATAGTTGAGTTGCCGGAACCTGAGGCGCCCGACGTAATGGCTATCCAGGAGTCATTGCTGACCGCAGTCCATGTACACCCTGTGCCTGCCATAACGTTTACGACGTCGCTACCGGCGTATGCCTGGAACATGCTGTCCATTGGGGTAATCGAGATTATACATGCCGAGGCAGCATCTTGCATAACTGAGACAAGCACTCCCCCGATGGTCATTGAACCAATCCTTGAGGTTGTGCTGGTGTTTTCTGCAACAGTGTAGTCTACAGTGCCGCTGCCACTGCCGGAACTACCAGAGGTGATGGTTATCCAGCTATCACTGCTTGCGGCAGTCCATGCACAACCACTGTCAGCCGTTACAACAACGCTGTCGTTGCCGCCGGAGGAGGTAAAATTCTTGCTTACCGGACTGACTGTAATCATTCCACAGGTTGATGATGGAGGCTGCTGGATGATCGAAGATGCCACTCCGGCGACGTTGATAATGCCGGTGCGGGCTTCCGTAGTGGTATTTGCCGCCACGGTGTAACTGACAGTGCCATTACCACTGCCGGAGGTGCCTGCGGTGATGGTAACCCATGAATCAGCCGTTGCAGCGGTCCATGTGCAACCACTTGTCCCTGTTACATTGATACTGCCACTGCCACCGGCAGATGAATAGTTCATGTTGACAGGGCTGATTGTTATCATACAGCCTGACGTGGCGGCTTCCTGAATAATCGTAAATGCCCCCCCGGCAACGTTGATTATACCGGTGCGCGGGTACATATCGGTGTTTTGTGTAACCGTGTAGTTTACCATCCTGTTGCCGGCGCCTGAAGTGCCTGATGTTATGGTCACCCACGAATCAGCCGTTGCAGCGGTCCATGTGCAACCACTTGGCGCATTGACATCAAAGTAGTCACTACCACCATAGTTTGGGGAGTTCTTATACGTTGGATTAAGTGTAATCGTGCAGGTTGACGTAGAAGCGTCCTGGACAATGGTAAATGCCGCCCCGGGGAGGTTAATTATACCGGTGCGTGCGGATGTACCAGTGTTATCTGAGATACTGTAGTTTACCGTTCCATTGCCGGTGCCGGAAACGCCAGAGGTAATGGTTACCCAGGAGTCAGCGGTTGTGGCGGTCCATGTGCAAGTGCTTGCAGCGGTTACGTTAAATGAGCCACTGGTGGCAGATGATGGATAGGTCATACTCGTTGGACTGATTGTAACCGTACAGGTTGTTGATGTAGTAGGGTCCTGGATAATCTTAAATTCTGCCCCGGAGACGTTGATTATCCCTGTGCGTACTGTTGTACCAGTGTTTGCCGCTACACTGTAGGCTATTGTCCCATTACCGGTGCCAGTGTTGGCTGATGTGATGGTCACCCAATAGTCAGCGGTTGAGGCGTTCCACGTACAGCCACTGCCAACGTTTACGCTAAAGGAGCCGGTGCCGCCAGAGGGCAGGAAATTGGTAGTCGTTGGACTGAGTCCTACCGCACAGGCCGATGTAGAAGGGTCCTGGGTAATAATGAATTTCACGCCTGAGACATAGATTGTGCCAGTGCGCGTATTGGCGGTAGTGTTTATGCTCACACTGTAGGCAACCGTGCCATTACCGGAGCCGGAACTGCCTGATGTGATGGCTATCCACGAGTCAGTGGTTGAGGCAGTCCACGGACAGTTAGACGTAACGCCGAAGGAGCCGTTGCCTCCCGATGGTGGGAACTTCATGTTCGTCGGATTGAGAGTAATCGTACAGGCAGATGTGCCGGCGTCCTGGGTAATCGTAAAGCCTACGCCTGCGACGTTAATTATCCCGGTGCGGGCGGCAGAGCCGGTATTTGCTGCCACACTGTAGCCTACCGTCCCATTGCCATTGCCTGGATTGCCTGATGTAATGGTTATCCATGAATCATTGGTTGTGGCATTCCACGGACAACTGGTTCCGCCTGATGCGGTTATAGTGAAAGAGTCGCCACCACCGGATGACGAAAAATTCTTGTTAGTCGGGTTGAGCGTAAGTGTACAGGTCGATGTATAGGTGTCCTGAGTGATCGTAAAGGCCGCTCCACCGACGTTGATTACACCAGTGCGTATGTTTCCGGTGTTGTTTGTTGCAACGGTGTATGCTACCGTCCCATTGCCGGTACCTGAGACGCCGGATGTGATGGTTACCCACGTATCAGAGGTTGCGGCAGTCCATGTGCATCCACTTGCCGCTGTCACGTTAAATGAGCCGCTGCCTCCGGATAACGAAAAGCTCATGTTTGTCGGATTGACAGTAACCGTACAGGCGGTGGATGTGGCGGGGTCCTGAGTAACCTTAAACGGCGAACCGCCAACGTTAATGTAGCCGGTGCGGGCCGATGAACCCGTGTTTGCCGCTACGCTGTAGTTTACCGTTCCATTACCAGAGCCGGAAGTGGCCGAGGTGATGGTTATCCACGGATCAGCGGTTGTAATGAGCCACGAACAGGTACCTGATATGGTGAAGGAGTCATTGCCTCCGGATGACGAAAAATTCTTGTTCCATGGCGTGAGCACAGGGGTACAGGTAGGCTCCTGGGTAATAGTGAAGTCCACTCCTGAAACAGTGATCTTGCCAGTACGCGCAAAGGAATCAAAGTTGCTTGTCACCGTGTAATTTACGGTACCATTACCGGAGACGCCTCCTGATGGTGACGTTATTGTTATCCATGAGTCAGTCGTTGTGGCTGTCCATGTACAGGTGCTGGCAGCCGTTACGTCAAACAGGCCACTGCCGGCAGATGATGGCATGGTGGTACTCGTTGGATTAACAGAAAGTCCGCTACAACTTGCCATTACATGTGTTGCATTGGCTATAATCAACACAAATGCAATGAACAAGCTTAAAAACACCCTTTTGCTTCTCATAACCTTAAACACTCCTTTTGATGTAATTGATTAGCCTGACTATTCAGACTGTGGTTTTAAATGAAAAACAAAAATAACCTCCTTTTTCCCTGTTTTTTTTACAACTCCCAACCCTAATCGTACTGGTTAGGCTACCATAATGTTTTTTAAGCTGTCAACTTCATAAAACAGATGTTTATCTCATCTGTATAGACAATATTCTGCATATGCGTGATAATTCTTCTGATTTGGCAAGTTGTGGGTAAAACAAAAGTGGCGGTTTTAGCAGTTACACCCGTTTGAGAGTCAAGCTATATTGTCACGAGACATTTTTATCCATCCAATTTATCCATCCAACCGGCCAACTCCCCGATGCTCTTGTTGAGGACGGGGTGCACCACCCCTGGGGCTATCTCCCGCAGGGGGTGAAGGACGAACCAGCGCTGATGCATGTATGGATGCGGGATCGTCAACCCCTCCTCCTGCACGACAAGCCCACCGTACAGAAGGATATCGAGGTCGATGAGTCGGGGCCCCCACCGCCTCGTGGGCACACGCCCCATCTGCACCTCTATTGCCTTGAGAACGCTTAACAGTTCTGCGGGGGGGAGGTCGGTCTCTGCCTCCACGCACATGTTGATGAAGTCGGGCTGTGATGTTTCCCCCCACGCAGTTGTCTGATACATCCCCGAACGTGCCGTTATCGCTAACCCGGCCTCTTGCAGAAGCCCCACTGCCCGCAGACAATTGCCATGCCTGTCGGACAGATTGGAGCCAATCCCTATGTAGACCTTCAAATGACAAGCCTCATCCGCTCAATGGCCTCCTTGATCCGCTCAACGCTCTTGGTCAGGGCAAACCGGATGTACCCCTCGCCGTTTACGCCAAAGCCGTTGCCGGGGGTGGCCAACACGCCGGACTTCTCCAGCAGGTGGACCGAAAATGCCTCCGAGGCGAATTTTTCGGGTACTCTGGCCCACAGATAAAACGTTGCTTCAGGCTTTTTGACCGACAGACCAAGTCCACGCAGGCCGTCATACATGCAGTCCCGCCGTTCCTGATAGGTGTCCCGGATGTAGGCCAGTTGGTCATCCGACATCTCAAGTGCAACAATGGCGGCCTCCTGTATGGCCTGAAAGACGCCGGAGTCCAGATTGGTCTTGATCTTGCCCAATCCCTGGACGAGTTCACGGTTGCCAACGGCAAACCCCACCCGCCAGCCGGTCATGTTGTAGGTCTTGGAGAGCGAGTGCAGTTCGATGGCGACCTCACGTGCCCCGTCGATCTCCATAAAGCTCAACGGACGCTTGCCGTCAAAGTAGGTCTCCGTGTAGGCGGCGTCGTGACAGATGATTATGTTGTGCTGATGGGCAAGCTCGATGGCCCTGAGAAAGTTCTCCCTGCCAGTGGCAGCACTCGTTGGATTGTTGGGATAGTTGAGGAACATCAACCGTGCCCGTTTGAGTATGTCCTGCGGGATGGCCGCAAAGTCCGGGAAGTAATCGTTTTCCTCCTTCAGCGGCATAAAGTACGGCTGCCCCTGCGCAAACAACGTCCCGATCGAATACACCGGATACCCCGGACACGGACACAAGACAACATCCCCCGGATTGACAAAGGCAAGGGGCAGGTGTCCAACCCCCTCCTTTGACCCGATCAGCGACAACGCCTCAACATTAGGGTCGATATCGACACCGAACCGCCTCTTGTACCACGCACTGACCGCACCCCGGAAGGACGCCATCCCGCGGTATGAGGGATAGCGATGGTGTTCGGGGTTTTCGGCAGCCCGCTTGAGCGCCTCCACGATGACAGGTGGCGTGGGTATGTCGGGGTCGCCGATGCTGAGGTCTATGACATCAACGTTATTGTTGATGGCCTCTGTCTGTAGTCTGTCAATACGGTCAAAGAGATAGGGTGGCAGATTTCTCACCCTCTCTGCAAGTGCAGTGTTGATTGGATTTCTCATTGTACCTCCAAAATGTTTTTTAAGGTATCATTATAACAAAAAGAGTATCTTCTTGATATTTCATGGTATACTAAAATGACACAGTTTTTTTCAGGCATGATAATTGAGTGTGAAATAATGGGGTCAAGGGGACTGGTCCCCTTGCAGGGGGTTCTGAAGGGGGCCAGGAACGTCCTGGAGCGACAAGAAGCGGAGCCGCCCCTTTCTTTCTTCTATTCAAGCAATTTTGATACCCGAAAAAACTCGAATCCGATCAGTATATTATAAAATCCAGTGGTGTACGCAGTGTAGCAGAGAAAATACGAAAACTTGACCACAGTGTTCGCCTGGTCTTTGACTATCTGCGAATGTCAAAAAACTCAGCACATACTCAAAGGGCATGACGCAGAACAAATTTACCGTGAGTACCATCCTATGTTATATTGACAACGCATCAAGTTTTTAAAATGCAATTGCCCCGACCTCTTTGCTTTAGTTGTGTACGAGTCTGTCGTACCAGCGGCGCAACCAAGACCAGACCGTCTTGGTCTTTGCGGCGGATTCGGCGGCCTTTTGCGGATCACCTGCTTTGCCAGATACGGCGACCATGTTGTTACGCACAGTCGCCACATACGGATGTTTTTCGCCATAGACTTCCTTAAATATAGCCAGTGCTTTTTCGTAAAACGCAATCGCCTGCTTTGGGTCGCCTAACGTATTTAACGAGAAAGCGTACTCATGAAGAAAATTTCCAACCGCTATATCCTTCGTTGCCTTGGTCTCAGCAATCACCGCATCTGAGACCCTGACGGCGACCGTTTCCATAATCGCCCGACCCTCGCGATATAAGACCATCTCGTCAAAGTACCGCCCCAACGCACGCGCATGAGGACACGCACCACGGATGTTATCCACTG
>NZ_JABXWD010000168.1 GCF_019173545.1 Candidatus Magnetobacterium casense
ACAACTTCATGAGTTTGGTGTTGATATATCGTCAGGTCAACTCAGTAGAATATTGGTTGAAGGTCATGATAATTTTCACAAAGAGAAGGAAGATATTTTAACTACCGGTCTTGAAATTAGCTATTACATTAATGTGGACGATACAGGAGCCAGACATGATGGTCAAAACGGAGTATGTACTCATGTTGGTAATGAACTTTTTGCCTGGTTCAAAAGCACTGAATCAAAAAGTCGCATAAACTTCCTCGAACTCCTCAGAGGTAGCCAGAATGATTACCATATCAATGAGGATGCCTTGGCTTATATGGAAGCGCAAAAACTGCCCAAAGCTAAACTCCAGATACTTAAAGAAGATAGTTTAAAAATATTTATAGCTAAAGAACAATGGGAGAAACATCTACAGAAAGTGGGAATAACGCAACAGCATCATATTAGGATTGCCACCGAGGGCGCTCTTGTTGGCAGTGTTTTAGAAAATGGCTTTAACCCTGATATGGCAATAGTCAGTGATGATGCGGGGCAATTTAATGTTTTTCTGCATGCTCTTTGCTGGGTTCATGCTGAAAGAACAATTAATAAGATAGTTCCTTTTGCGAATAACCAAAGGTTAGCATTAGATGAGAGCAGGAAGAAGATATGGGATTTATATGCTGACCTCAAAGAGTACAAGAACCATCCTGTCCATGAGAAAAAAGTAGAGATTGACAGCAGGTTTGAGAGAATATTTCAGGATAAAACTTGCTTTATGACATTAAATCTTGCTCTTAAACGATTGTATAAGAACAAGGCAGAACTTCTTCTGGTCTTAGACCGGCCTGACATACCACTTTATAATAATACAAGTGAAAGAGACATACGGGAATATGTCAAACGCCGCAAAATCAGTGGTGGAACTCGTAGTGATTTAGGTAGAAAATGCCGTGATACTTTCATCAGTCTCAAAAAGACATGCCGTAATTTGGCCGTCTCCTCTTGGCATTATATTAACGATAGGGTAAGTAAAAATAATACCATTACTCAATTGGACGCAATTATGCGTCAAAAGGCTGTTACCTCAACTTTTTGAGATGTTACCAAGCAAGTTCTTAATAATGCTATTTTGAATGGAGATATTATATGAGCACGGTGTTTTTTAACAGTGCTTTGAAGATTGCACTCAATACGGTTAAACGTAACGTCAATAGCGGTGATATCGTTCTGGTACGAGATTTGAATGGACGGATACGGGTATTAGCTCCCGGACACGAGAAGGATTTGTCCGGTGAGCACAAAACAGCGTTTGACAAGTGCAGCCAGGAGCTGGCAGATGCCCTCGGCGCTTACGGGTTTCCCAAGGATAGGGCGGTGTTATATGCAAGTGCTCTGGAGCTTGGAGACGATACCTTTAGAGATCGGCAACTCATAGATGAAGAAGGTGCCTTGAAGGTCTGGCTTCTTGACAGACAGATAATTGGTCAGGATTGGATGCGTGCATCGCTTAAGCGTAGGACTACAAATCGACGTGTCACGTTTTTCGGGATCAAGGGTGGCGTAGGGCGTTCAACCGCACTGGTTATTTGGGCATGGCGTTTGGCCAAACAAGGGAAAAAGGTACTGATTTTCGATCTGGACTTAGAATTCCCTGGTGTAAGCAGCACGTTGCTGCCTGATGAGTATTTGCCGAATTACGGAATCGTGGACTGGTTTGTCGAAGACGGCGTCGGACAGGCCAATGTCATAGAAAATGCGCTTATCGCCTCAAGCCCGCTGGCCAGGAACCTGCCGGGAGAAATCAAAATAGTACCCGCCTTCGGGCAAGATAAGGAAAATTATCTGCCCAAGCTCGCCAGGTGTTATGCAGAGTTCAGTGGCAATGGGCACAGGGCTTGGGGTGAGCGTCTGCAGCAGATGGTTGAGACGGTGGAAGACAAGGAAATGCCTGACCTGGTCATCCTCGATAGCCGTGCCGGCCTGCATGATATCGCTGCGGTCTCTGTTACTCGAATGGATGCAGACGCTTTTATCTTTGCTGCTGATTCGTTGCAGACATGGAACGCTTACGCTTTTTTGTTTAAACACTGGCAGCAATATCACCCAAAGATAAAGGATTTCCGGCGAAAATTGCAAATTGTGGCGGCCATGATACCTGAGACATTGAGGGCAGAATACCTCAATCGATTCAAAGAGAGATCGTGGGGGTTGTTTCGGGAGCATCTTTACGATGAGGCAGAAGCACAAACAACGGATGTCTTTAGTTTTGATGTAAACGATGAAGAGGCGCCACACTACCCGATATCGGTCTATTGGAATAGAGCGTTGCAGGAATTTGATCCCTTACAAGAAAGTGGGGGCGTTGATGAACAGAATCTTGAAACGGCCATGGGTAAGTTTATGACCGAGGCTGAACGCATAGTCTTTACAGGGGAGGAAAACCTATGACGACAAAATACAGATTTCCTCATGATATACAAGAGCTGATAATAGATGCCTTGCCACAGGACACAGCGATTTCTGGTAAACCGCCTAATATAAAATACACCTTCATACCTATGGGACATTCAAAGGCATTGCATCCTGATGCCATGCTGGTCAGTGGAATCCGGGGGGCAGGAAAGAGCTTTTGGTGGACTGTCCTGTACAGTAAGAAACATCGCCAAATGGTAGCTCACCTACTGCCTAACTCCAATATAGGTGAAAATACAAAAGTATTCTTAGGATTTGGAGAGAGTCCCAACCCGGAAGACTACCCTAATAAACATACTCTCGTGCAAGTAAGCAAAAAATTCGATCCCCAGCAGATATGGCGTTGCGTTGTATTGCTACAGGTTATCAAGAATACCCCTGAAGGTCGATCATTGCCTGTTTCAGAATGGTCAGATAAAGTCCAATGGGTGATCGATAACCCACAGAAGGTGGAGAAGCTGCTGTACAATGCCGATACTTCCAGCGCCGAGGTTAAGCTCCCTCCGATGCACTTGGGTGAAGGGGCCAGTGGCATAATAAAGGATATTCAATCCCTGGGTGTCTTCAAGGTCATGACGGACAAACGGATTAATATCCCGGATGTCTATCGGGTCGGCTATGGGTTGGGACGCAAAGGCGGCATTAAAGCGGCTGCCAATGAATAAAAACTACCGACATAACAAAGGCAGGCAATAGATACCAGCATGGAAGCCAAAAAGGTCTCGGTACTTATGCCAACGTATAACCACCGTGCCTTCGTGGAGGAGGCCATCCAGAGCTGTCTGAACCAGACGTACAAGAACATCGAGATATGTATATCGGATGACTGCTCTACCGATGGCACTGCCGATATCCTCAGGATGTATAAAGAGCGTTACCCGGACATCATAAAACTATTCGTTCAACCCTATAATATGGGCGTATACTCTATAGCAATAAATGCCAATAAGACCTTGGATATGTGCCAGGGGCACTACATCGCAATTTGCGAGGGAGATGATATGATGCTGCCTGAAAGACTCCGGCACCAGGTGGAGTTCCTTGAAAACAACCCCCGCTGCATAGCCGTAACTCACAACTGTGAGGTCTTTGACTCCGAAACGGGAACAATTGATAACGACTTCTTCAACTACCTAAACACCAGAGACCGCTCTACCAGTTATCTGATAAAGTTTGGCAACCACGTACATACACCAACCGTGATGTTTAGAACTCTCAGAGAGACTCCCTTCAGGACCAATCCGTCTATAAAGAGAATGCTTGATTGGTATCTGTTTATAGAGATGTCCATGCACGGTGAGATTGCACACCAGAACCTGACGCTTACACGATACAGACGACACGGTAACAATATCAGCAAGACAAACCTGACAGAAGACATACTCGTAACGCTTTCCCTCGTTGAGGCCAACTATCCTCAGTTTATCAGAGAGGTGCAGGAGGCAAGGGCATATATGTACCTGCATCAGTTCAGGAAAAACAAGGCATCAGCCTATGGCAAGGGGCTTTTTTCGTACAACCCCCTGCTGCTGACCTACTCACTGGCAACGGCAGTTGCAGACAAGGTGGTGAAACGATGGCGCCATTAAAAAAGTTGGGGGTTACAAGTCCCCTTGTGTTTTCTCTCGTTACGATATTTTTCATATGTTTGTGTGAGTTTATTATCGTTATATCCCTTGACGGTATAGCACACAGGCTTGTATATCACAAAGAGCTGGTTGATGCCGTGATATTATCGGTAATGCTTCCCGTGTTTCTGTACTACTTTTGGTTTAGTTCGCTGCGGGTGAAGCTCCTTGACAATGCACGAATCGTGGAAGCTACAGAGAGGTCAAATCAAGACCTCCGGGAACAAATCTCCAGGGTGCAGGATACGGAAGTCTTGTACAAGTCCCTCATGGAGGCCATCCCTGATATAGTGTATAAGGTTGATATGGATGGCAACTTCACATTCATTAACAGTGCCGTCAGGATGCTTGGCTATGAACCGGATGAGCTGATTGGCAGGCATTTCAGCACGATAATAGCGCCGGAGGAGGTAGAGTATGTAAGCCGAGTGGCCGTGTTGCCAATGTACATGGGCAAGGCGCTCGGTGAGCATCACTCCCCTAAGCTCTTTGATGAACGTAGAACCCTCAACCGCAGTACACGCGGCCTGGAAGTACACATCATCAAAAAGCGTGCATCCGATGCCAACAGTGATGCACATGGTGCTGATACAATTGTTGGTGAGGTAAACAGTTCCGGTGTATACAGATTTGACCCGGCCAGGGATCAACAGGAGTTTATCGGCTCCCTTGGCATAATAAAGGCTGTTGAGCAGTGGGGATCATCCGGGGTGATAAGAGACATCACCGTGCGAAAACAGGAGGTAGACAGTCTGTTGAGACTAAAAAAGATGATGGAAGATATAACCCAGGGTGTCTCTGACAGCATGAGCCTCATGACCGATGACTTCAAAATATTGTGGGCAAACAAGGCCACAGAAGATAACACCGGATATACGATCGATGAACTTATAGGAAAGCATTGTTACGAGGTCACGCACAACGTAGACAGTCCCTGTGATTCCCCCCTGCACCCATGCCCTATAAAAGAGGTCATGACCACTGGTAAACCAACCACCATGTTGCACGTACACCGGGACAAGCACGGAAACAGGAGATACGTGGAAGTCACCGTATACCGCATAATCGAAGAAGATGATAACAGCACCAACAGGTACATCTACGTATCAAAGGATGTGACGGATAAAAAGAAAATGGAGGAGAGTCTGTTTGAGTTAAATAACCTCCTTAAAGAGCGGGTACAACAAGAGACCATGTTAAAGCTCGAAAAAGAGCAACTCCTGGTGCAACAGTCCAAGATGGCCTCCATGGGCGAAATGATAAACTCCATAACCCACCAGTGGAAACAGCCGTTAAATGCCATATCCGTTACGGTCATGGAGCTGGCTGAGGCATATACGTATGGAGAACTCAGCAGCGATTATCTAAATGTGCTGAAAGATAATATACTGCAACAGGTACAGTTCATGTCCAAGACGATGGATGATTTTAAGAACTTTTTGCGTCCGTCGAAAGAAAAAATCTCTTTTGACATAAAGGAGGCAATTCAGGATATAATAGCGATGTTTTCTCCTCTGTTTAAGAAGAGTAATATATTGATAAATTTTAGCGTTGTCCGAGAAGGGACATTTGAAGTATCGGGTTATCCAAATGAGTTCAAACAGGTAGTACTGAACCTGATCAACAATTCAAGGGATGCCATTATCTCAAGGGCAGATCAGACACCCCAGGAGGGTCGTATAGACATCAGTATAGACACTGAAAAAGAGAGGCTGATTGTTGTATCGATCCGTGATAATGGCGGTGGAATACCACCGGAGTTGCTTGACAGAATTTTTGAGCCTTACTTTACAACAAAATCATCGGATAAGGGTACAGGCATAGGGCTATATATCTCAAAGACTATCATAGAGAACAGCATGGGGTGGCGACTTGCGGCAAGCAATCTTGAAGGAGGGGCAGAGTTCAGGATAGAGATATTGTTGAGCAGTTGAAAAAAGAGTTCCATGTATGATATGCTATAGCAATATGTGATGGCAGCGCCGTGTAGAGTTCGTTAGAGGGCTGTATATCGTAATGGCATGGCACAGAGCAAAAGACGTTGGCAGTGGTTATATTGCCGGTGTGGTGGAATAGGCAGACGCGACGGACTCAAAATCCGTTGGGGGCGACCTCATGGGGGTTCGACTCCCCCCACCGGCACCAAAAAAAACACATAAAATTAAAACCTTATCGGAACTCCACCGAGTATCACCGAGTATCATAGAGTATCACTATGTATCAAAACTGCTCGCAATATGCGAACAGTGGATGCAAAAATGCGTGCAAATCACGTACATATATGGCTGTTGGATAATGGCGTTTTAAGCCGTGGCAGTGATGTGCCCACTTGCCCCCAAACCTGTGAACAAAACTTCACTGGATTTTCCGTTACACCACCAGTTAGACTATCGGCAGGGTGATGTGATATGACCGACATCAATAAGTGCTATGACATACTTGGCCTCAAGCCGGGGGCTACGGAGGCAGAAGTAAAGCAAGCTTACAAGGACTTGATCCAAGTATGGCATCCAGACCGATTTGCGCACAACCCACGTTTGCAGAAACAGGCGGAAGAGAAGGCCAAAGAGATTAACGCTGCTTACAGGGAGATTGTAAAGTACCTCAAAGAGCAAAGCGCATATGCAGGCAGTGAGCAAAATACTGAGTCCTCAAGGGAGCAAGACGGAGGGCTTTATAACGTCCTCTTTAGTGGGGGAATATTGCCAGGCTTCAACGACATTAAGGTCAAGCAAGACCTTTGCGATTTGTTCAAGATAGAGCCAGGCAGCTTTAAGGGTAGAAGGATATTTGAAAACAAGACAGTAACAATGAAAGCCGGCGTTGGCATTAACGATGTTGAACAATGCAAGGCTTTAATGGCAGAGGTAGGGGCTGTCTGTATTGTTGTGCCGGTGGGGAAAGAGAAAGCAGAGACAGACAGCAGTCACTCTAATGATACGCAAGAGACAAAAAAAGACAAACCCAGTAAGATTTTTGATTATATTAAAGGGTAGTCCTGTAAAGGTAGTGTAATGATGTCATGCGCTAACCAGAGAAGCATTATAATGATGAATAAAATACCATACCGATCCAATGTGGTTTTCTATTTTTTTAGAAAAAGAAAGAGCTTTCCTGACTAATCTGGATATTCTTTGTCTCATTGTGCAATTAAATCTTTCGATGTGGCTTGTTTTTCCACTTTCCTTTCCAACAGGGCGATGTCTTTTTGATGGGATAATTCCTGCGTATGCCATCCAAAAATCTGTATAACATACGGCGCATTGTCTATAAACTGGAGGAAGAGAATTCCATAATCCTTTAGCGCCTTCCATGTCGCGACTCCCCACAAAAGCACCTGCAACTTCGCCTGAATCATAATCTAATGCTAACCAAATCCATTGCTTATTCTCCTTATTTCCAACAAATGACCACATTTCATCACATTGGATTGTTAAACGTCC
>NZ_JABXWD010000169.1 GCF_019173545.1 Candidatus Magnetobacterium casense
CCACAATCAACCGTGGTTGTCAGGATTTAAGCCACTTTTATCCCTTCATAATATGGCATTGTTACTATGCTTGAGCAACATGACCACGCTTGAATGGAGTGCTACCTGAAGTAACTGGTGAGATAGTATTTGATGAACAAGTGTTCTACGAAGAGTTATTTGAGAACGTGGTTGATGGTCGAAGAATAGCTAATATAGATATACTTAAAGAGAGATATCCGGTCCATAGTTTTGGAGATTGGATTAAGTTTATTTCCACCAAAGAGTTTGAAGATAAACGATTTGAAAAGCATAAATTATTTTTCTTTGACATGGCGAAGAGAAGCAAATATCTGAAAACCATCCCTAAGATAACATATGACGGCAAGCCGCTGGAAAAATTGTCTGTCGGACAACGCGGGACTGTCTATCTACGCTTGAAGCTTGCCACTGATGCCTTCTCAAAGCCTATCGTATTTGATCAACCTGAGGACGATTTGGATAATGAATTCATCATGGGCGAACTGATCGCTATATTTAAGAAGCTCAAAAAATATAGACAAATCGTTATCGTCACCCATAATGCTAACCTCGTGGTTAATGCCGATGCCGAACAGGTTATAGTTGCCAAGAATGTCGATGAGATATTGAGTTATGAATCGGGTGCATTGGAGAATCCAGATATAATTAAAAGTGTCTGCAAGGTTCTTGAAGGTGGAAAAGCAGCCTTTGAGAGAAGAAAGGATAAATATAGCTCCGTATCTACCTCGCAGCCATTGGCGATGCCACCGCTAAATGTTATCGGCACGATGTAAGGTAGTGCTGAAATGGTATAGGAGATGACAGTAAAGCTCAACGGCATTGCCTGGTTGGTCAGACGTTGAAGGAGTGTTGAGAGGCGTTTTAGCTTATCAGGCACCGTTTGAGACCTTCTTTATGAACCTCTCAGCAGCCTTTAACGTATCTTTGACTACCTGCACATCATAGAGCAAACCTTGATAATAGCCCACTATGTGGAGTAGATCATACAGGTTATTGAACTCTCTAAGGAGCTTACCGTTTTTTACCGACAGGTGTTCCTGCAAGGCTATCCTATAGGTTTCCACTTTTCTGGGCAGTTGTTTTGGGGTTAAGCCTTTCTTTATCAATGCATCGTTGATGGCCTCTAATACGGCAAGATAGGCGGTTGCACATGCCTCTCTGACCGGTTTTTTGTCCAGATATATATTGTTTTCGATTTGCGTGTTTCTTAGTGTTTCTCTGGCATTTTCAAGATACCTGATGGCCTCGCCTTCTTTTCTGTCATGCCTCTTGCTCAAAGCAACCTCCTGATATTATTGTAACAGCCTTAACCTCTGCCGTACAAACCTTACCCGCAGTTCTGAGCGATCTTGTGGATAGCGCTAACGACACTGAGCATATGTTCGATCGTGTGTAGTTCGAGCATGTTGGGGCCATCACAGAGGGCATTGTCTGGTTGTGGGTGTACCTCCATGAAGAGGCCGTCTACGCCAACAGCCGCCGCCGCCCTTGCCATCACGGGTGCGAACTGTCGTTGTCCGCCGGATGCGGTGCCAAGTCCGCCGGGCAACTGGACGCTGTGGGTGACATCCAGGAGCACCGGATAACCAAAGGCACGCATAATTGGGATTGCCCTGAAGTCCACGACCAGGTTGTTGTATCCAAACGTCGTTCCCCGCTCCGTGATAAAGATGCTTGTGTTGCCTGTGGAGGTGAACTTGTCGATAATATTTTTTACGTCCCATGGCGCCAGAAACTGTCCCTTCTTTATATTGACGACCTTGCCGGTGTTTGCGGCGGCCAGGATCAGGTCTGTTTGCCTGCACAGAAAGGCCGGCAGCTGCAACACGTCAACGGCCTCAGCGGCTAACAGCGCCTCCTGGGGAGAATGCACGTCGGTTATCACGGGCAGCCCAAAGGTCGAACGCACCTCCGACAGCAGTGCCAGGCCATTTTCCACCCCAATGCCCCTGTAACCGTTTATAGATGTCCGATTGGCCTTGTCGTATGAGCTTTTAAAGATAATCGGGATATCCAGTCTCAGGGAGATATCTCTGAGAGCACGGGCAGTTTCCAGAACTACCTCTCTGCTTTCAATTACACATGGCCCTGCGATGACAAACAGGGACTTCCTGTCAAAAAAACGTTCCATCATAGGCACTCCGGGAAAAAAGTTTCAGGCACCATTTGAGACCTTCTTTATAAACCTCTCCGTGGCCTTCATTGCATCTTTGACTACCTGCGCATCATAGAGCAAGCATTGATAGTAGCCTGCTATGTGAAGTAAATCATACAGACTATTGAATTCTTTCAGTAGCTTACCATTTTTGACTGACAGGTGCTCTTGCAAGGCTATTCTATACGTCTCCACCTTTTTAGGCAATTGTTTTGTGGCCAACCCCTTTTTTATCAGTGCATCATTGATGGCCTCTAATACGGCAAGGTAGGCGGTACCACAGGCCTCTCTTACCGGCTTTTTGTCAATGTAGTGATTGCCTTCAATCCGGGTGTTTTTCAGTATCTCCCTGGCATTTTCGAGATATCTAATGGCCTCACCTTCTTTTATTATATGTTTCTTTGGCATAAAACGATCTCTTGATATTATTATAGCTGCTTTAGGTTTTGCTATGCAAGGGGGGGTGAATATAATGGGTGAATCGTCCGGTATAGAAAAAAAGTGAAGGGCTGCCTAGGCAGCCCCCACCATATGTTTAGATAAACGTTTTGTTGTTTATCTTAGAAGTTGAACTGGATTCCGTTTCTGATGGCATAAGCATCGTCGCGCTCGGTTGCAAACTCAGCTACGGGTACTACACGTGTCTGGACGACATTGTCGTATGCCTTACCTACGAACATATAGCCACCCTCTACGAAGTACTGGAGGTTCTTTGCGATCTTGTATGTGATCTTGGTATCTAATTCCCAGCCGAGGTCTTTTGATGCCGGGACGATAGGAAGGCCAGGGCCTGACACTGCATTGAGGGCAACTTTCTTTGCTGCCTGCAACCAGTACAGTGCGAGCTCGGCTTCGAGGGACTTTGTAAATTCGGCCTTTGCTGCGCCCTTGATGTAGACGGTATTGGCAAGACCTGTACTTATAGCACCTGCCGCTGACTTTAACTTGTACTCATACACGTATGTATAGTGCTGGTCATTTCCAAGGGAGGTGATAAAGGTCTTGAAGTCGTTGTTTTTGTCATCTGCAGATTTACCGCTACCGTATGCGCCCTCTAAGGTAAGCGTCAGGGGGATATTTCCGGCGATTTTATAGTCTACACCCAACAGACCTGCCCAACCTTTGATGGTAGCGTCTTCAATCCTGCTGTCATCAGAATTTTCGAGTTTTCCTGCCTGTGCCTCAATATCGCCTCTGACTTTTACCGGGCCATTTGTGTAGTCACCACGCAGACCGAAGTTCCATACATGGGCATACTGATATGCAGATACCAAAGCGGCAAATGCCTGATCGTTTACATATGCTACGTCAGCACTGGCGTTTACGCCTCCGTCACCCTTATACTTTACCTCTACTACATAGGCATCGCCGTCATCGGGATGATTGGTCTCTCTTTCGCTGAATTTCAGTGCTTTTACTTCTATGTGGATGTACTTGTTTGGATCAACGATAACCCTTATGCCGTCATCACCATACCTTGTGTGGTCAAAGAATAGCTTGTTTCCGAGGAACCATAGCTGGTGACCAACCTTTAAGCCATACATACCCTTTGTGTAGTGTATCCATGCCTGACGGATATGTATGTCACCTTTCTTTGTGTTACCGTTGGAATAGATACCTCTGGCTCCTGAGTCTGCGGATGTAGCGTTACCCCATATCCAGGTGTCTGTCTTGTCGGTCCCTGAGTCAAGCTCTATAAAGCCTTGTACATCGTTACCTATTCTGGCGTCAACACTGAGCCTTATACGACCATCGTAGTAGGCGTTGTGGTCATCACTACCATTTTTGAATCCTGGAGGAGCCGGTGTTGTCACCAATCTCCTGCTTTCGTCATCAAGCTGATCGCCAAGGTTACTTGAGAACTCTCCCCTGAACCTAATCTCACCTGCGAGCGTTATCTTCGTCTCTCCGCCTGCCACAACTGCCGTTGAAGCCTCTTGGGCCATAACCGATGATGCGGCAAAAACGAACATCAACAGCATCATTAATAGTGTTAACTTCTTCAACTTAATCCTCCATATATCTCTCAGAATCTTTTCTGCCAAAGGCAGCATTTTTTTACAATTTCTTAAATCTTGTGATCGTCTCTCTTCACTTATCGATAGTCTGTTATGGGTCTGTTGCTGCCTGACCCTCATAACCCAACCCGTTGCCGTTATCATGGGGCTAACACCACATTTACGTCGCTGTTAGCTGTATCACCTCCTTCTTGTCCCTGATCTATTCAGTATAATGTTATTTATGTCCTGTTGCTGTTTAAATCCTAATCAACTGCTTTTAAGCAAATTATATACCATGCACTAATAGCCACAAAAGGCAAGGATTTTTTCTGTATTTTTCGGCAAACGTTGTTGTAGTTTTACAACACACTGTGCGCGAGCGACACACTGGATTTGCCGTGCATCAGGGGATAATTGGCCGTAACTTTTTTTGCCTTCCCATGCCACGGAGGTATCTGTGCCTATAGATAGCTAATTTCGATTGTATGCAATACAAAAAAAGAAGGGAGGGCTCTGCCCTCCCTCAGACCCACCCGCAAGGGGACCAGTCCCCTTGACCCCATAAAAATGCCACGTATGCGGAGGTCAGAGCAGACCAGTGTCCGTTAGTTCAGAAGCGGTACTTCACACCAGCCAACACGTCGCTTGCCATGCGGTGGTTGCCGTATATGGCGGACATGTCTTCATCGGGCCAGAACGCAGCGCCAGCCACATAGACAGTGAAGTGCTTGTTTATGTCATAGCTGATATCGGCATTCCATTCAAGGCCAATGTTTTTGCCAAGCGGCCCAACGACAGCCTCAAGCACTTCGGTCTCATTCCACCAGAAGTAGGTGAGGTTGGTATCGATGGTGAGTTGCTTGATGGGATTAACGATAAGCCCAAGGTTTATGGTGGTGCCACCTGGGTTTACAAAGTTTGAACTGGCATCCCTGTCTCGCAGTGATGTGTATGGGCTGTGGTCCCTCACGACGGTGAGACCGCCAGGTAGACTTATCCGGTCGTTGATGACGATGCCGTGGGCACCCCAGACGTCCACGCGCTCTGAGATAGCGTCAAAGCCGTGTGCCTTGTCATCGAGGGGATTGTCGTCGCCGGAGACGTATAAGAATCCCAGATGCGGTGTAAACATTCCAAGCGGCAGGGCAAGGTCAAAATAACCCGCAAAGGCCGATACCTTCTGATCCTGAAGCGGTATCTTGCCCAACAACACTACGTCCCTCTGCATACCAAAGGCACCGTACAGGCCCGTAAGGAGCTTGAACGGTCCCACGTCTCCATAGGTGGTCACCCCAGGGTAGACAACGTCCACCTTTTCGTACTTACCCGCACGGCCAAACTTATGGTCTCCCTCACGGTCATGGTTAAAGCTCAAGGAGGGCTTTACGGTCTGTGAGGCGAGGGTGAACTGCATGTGGGCAATGACTATCTGCTGGTCACGCAGATCAGAAGGGCTGTTGTAACCCGAAAGGAGGTCGTTTTCGACCCTCTGAGCGGCGTAGAGGCTCCAGTCAATACCACTGGAGAGTTTGCCGTAGACCCTCACGCCGAGGTCCGTATCCTTGTAGACGGAACCAATGAGGTCGGATGTATACTCCTGCACACCGGCTCGCACCACAAGTGAATCAGTGGCGTTGACCTCAGCCCAGAGCTCCTCTATTGTGGCGAATCCCTTGACATCTCTGGATATGCGTCTGTACATGCCATTACTCATGGCATCATTGCCGGGGTCTGCCATGCCGTAAAAGGCCAGCGACAGGCGGGTCTTCCACTTGTCCGGACTGAATACCTCACCGTGTACCTGGGCATCACCCTCAACGAATCCATCCAGGCCACGTTGTCCCTGATCCTTGTCGAGTTTGTCATTGAAGTAGTATCTGTGTTTGTTTTCGGCATGCACGTCAATATAGCCATCGACGAGGTAGTACAGATCGGATGCAATCTTTTTGGCTCCGGTCTTTGGAACCACGGCAAGTCTGTTGTAGAGATGCGAGGACATCGACACAACATTTACGTCCTTAAGCAGTTCCGGGGCCTTGGACCTCATCCGCTCAATGACGTGTTCCCACTCCTTTTCCGTCCATGCCGCGGCCTGCTTGATGATCCTGTCATCGGTGTGGCAGGTAAGGCAGCGGTTTTTCACCAGTATCTGCCGGACGTCTTCCGGGAGCTTCTTCACAGAGTCAGGCTCGCCCGTGTCAACCGGCTTGAGGGTATCGTGTCTGGCATAGAGCCACTCCACAACGGCGGTCATCTCCTGTGGCGTAAGAAGCCCCTTTACCTGTGTCTGCATGCGTGATATTATGTGGAGCCAGTCCTCAAGGGTGGCCTTGGGGGCGTAAACGATTCTGTTAATATTGTGGCAGGTGGTGCAGCGGGTTTCAACAATCGCTTTGGCGTCTATGGGTGCAGACATTTCCGCTTTTGCAGTGCCCTTTGGGGACATGCCCTTGGGGGGAATACCGATATCTACGGCGGCGTCTACAATCAGGTCCGGGTTGTAGCGCACAAACTCCATTTGTTGAGTCTTTGTGCTCAACGCCCCCTTGACTAAAGCTTCGCCGGTTTTGTACTTTTGTATCAGAGCAGCTTTCGACGGGGCAGGGCTGCCAGAGTCACGGTGGCAGGTCTTGCAGCGGTCCCAGCCGTCGGCCCTGGCATCCGTACACCAGAGTAGCAGCATGAATATGCCCAGAAGCACAGCCATGTTTTTCATAAATTACCTCCTGATTTATACCTGGCTGTTTTCTGCGGTCACAGCCTTGGTTTGAGAGTTTTTGTTTGTAAGGCGTCCATAAAATAGAAACCTGTGAAATATCTGTGGTGTGAAGCGATTCTCTGCTACATCACCTCCTTTGTTATTTTACGTCTGTTTTGTATCCGATTGGCAGATCGGCAGTGTGTGACTTTAGTCACCAATATGCACGTAAAGCAATATTTGTACCACCTAACAGTGATTTATGTACTGCTGCTAAATGTCTGTAAAATCCAACAGCCCTACATCCACACCTGAATCAATATTGCAACTCAGTGTGCATATGAGACACACCAGGGGGATAAGCAGCCACAATCGTAATAGTTCAGCCATACAATTGAAATATTGTGTATAATCAACCCAATGTCAACAAGGTAAGAAGGGGTCAAGGGGGCTGGCCCCCTTGCAGGGGGTTCTGAAGGGGGGCGGAGCCGCCCCTTTCTTTCCTTCTTCTTAGGGGGGTGAACTATTAC
>NZ_JABXWD010000017.1 GCF_019173545.1 Candidatus Magnetobacterium casense
TTTAAGATAGAAAACGGTATGAGCTTTTGCTGATCACACACCAGATAGTCACACCCTCGCCAATTTTGTCCCAAAAAAATATCGCTCACACCTTCACTGAGAATTGCTGGTGGAAATATATTGACAATGAGGGTATGGTTATTATATAACAAACTATTAGGTGTTTCTTAGCGAAAAACTTTTAGAGAATAAATATTATACAACCCTAATTTACCTTTGTATATATCCGTTGTTTTTACATTCATGACTAAGGAGGTGGATAACAGATTGCAATGACATACAAGCTATCAGAGCTGTTCAACATAGAGGAACTGCACGGACTGTTTGAGAGCTTTACCAGGCTGACGGGGGTGATCACCGCCTTGCTCGACATCGAGGGCAATGTCCTGATAGCCACCGGATGGCAGCCAATCTGCACGGGGTTTCACCGTATGCACCCCGAAACGGCAATGCGATGCAGGGAGAGTGACACCGCACTGGCAGGTATGCTCAAGGACGGTGAACAGTATAACATCTACAGGTGTAAGAATGGCCTGGTTGACGTGGCCGTGCCCATTGTCATTGATGGCATACACATGGGCAATCTCTTTACCGGACAGTTCTTCTTTGCCTCCCCGGATGTGCAATACTTTGCCAGGCAGGCTGAGGAGTTCGGCTTTGACGGCGATAAATATCTTGAGGCCCTGGCCAGGGTGCCGATCTTTACCGAAGACTGCGTCAGGGTGTTGATGGACTTCCTGCTGCGTCTTGCCGGACAGATATGCGGTATGGGACTGTCAAGAAAGCAGGCGCTGGAGCACTCGGACAAGGATGCGTTAAAGGAGCAAGAAACCCTCCTTGAAAGCATCAAAGAAACAACGGCACAGCTCCGCAAATCAGAGGAGGAGTTGAAGAGGTTCTTTGACCTGTCCATAGACATGTTGTGTATTGCTGATATCGATGGATATTTCAGAGTTATTAGCCTATCATTTAGTAAGACACTGGGGCATACAGATGAGGAGCTTAAGTCCAGGCCGTTTATCGAATTTGTCCATCCCGATGACGTAGAAAAAACACTGAATGAAGTAAAGAAGCTCTCTCAAGGACTCTTGACCATAGATTTTGAAAACAGGTATCTGTGTAAGGATGGCAGACATAGACACATCCAGTGGAGATCGTCACCCGTGCCGGAGATAGGTCTGACATACGCCACCGCTCGTGATATAACAGAGCAGAAGCAAATGGCAGAAGCAGTAAAGACCGAACGTGACAAACTCATGGGGATCATGGATGCAATGCAAGACTGCATCTACATAGTCGGCATAGACTACGACATAGAGTTTGTAAACAGAGCAACCCTAAAGGAGTTCGGAGAAGTCAATAGTCGCAAGTGTTATGAGTACTTCCATGACGGCACGGGGCAATGTCCGTGGTGCAGGAGGGAGGATGTCTTTACTGAACAGAGTGTTACATGGGAGTGGTTTTGTCCAAAGAACCATAAGACATATTCGCACTTTGACACCCCGATCAGGAACAATGACGGTTCAACCTCTAAGTTTTCGCTAATGCATGATATCTCGGATATTAAGAGCGCCCAGCTGATGATGAAGCGGGAGCTTGACTTTCAATCAGCCGTAGCAGAGGTATCGGAGGCCCTGTTGTCGCCGGATAAGGATATCATTGATATGTCACTCTTAATAAACCGGCAGGCAATGAGGTTGACCGACAGTCTGCACGGGCATGTATCGGAGATTGACAGGGTGACGGAGGAGCAGGTAAGTCATACCCTTACGGAGATGATGTCAGATGGGCAGTGCAACGTGGATACGAGGCACAGCAGATTGGCCTTTCCCAAGGGCAAGGATGGTTATAATGCGCTCTGGGGACATGTGCTTAATACAAGACAGGCGTTTTACACAAACGATCCCCAAAAACACCCGGCATACAAGGGTTGTCTGCCACAGGGACACATCCCGTTGACGAGATACATGGCAGTACCGGCAATGATAGGCGACAGGCTGATTGGCAACATTGCCCTGGCAAACGCCGGCAGGGATTATACGGAGACCGACCTTGACATCATAAAGCGCCTTGCCTCTATTTATGCCCTGGCGATTGAGCGCAAGCGCCTTGAGGATGAACTTAAAACACTCAACGCCAACCTTGCCTCCCTGGTACGGGAAGAGACCGCAAAGCGGCAAATGCAGGAGCAAATGCTCATTCAGCAGTCCAAGATGGCCGCCATGGGGGAGATGATCGGCTTGATCGCCCACCAGTGGAAGCAGCCTCTAAACGCTATCGGACTAATAGTTCAGGACCTCAGAGACGCCTACAAGTTTGGCGAACTCGACAAGAATTACATAGATAACACGATTGAGTTAACAATGGGACAAGTGACATTCATGGGCAAGACGATGGATGACTTTAGGAACTTCTTCAAGCCGTCAAAGCAAAAGGTGGCGTTTGATGTTAAAAATGCGATAGACGAGTTGATTTCGATGTTTAGTCCGGTATTTATAAAAAACAATATAACAGTCAACATCAAGGTCACATCCCCTCTGACTCTTGTCGCCAATGGCTATCCCAATGAGTTCAAGCAGGTGATCCTCAACATCCTCAACAACTCCAAGGATGCGATTATCTCCTGTGCAGCCACCGATGCCAGTGTACAAGGTCAGATCGAGGTAGAGATAGCCAGGCCATTGGAGCGGCAGGGGCAAATCGTCATCTCAATCAGAGACAACGGCGGAGGTATCCCCGCAGATGTAATGGGGCGGATATTTGAGCCGTATTTCACCACCAAGGGTTCAGAGGGTACCGGCATCGGTCTGTACATGTCAAAGACCATCATAGAGACCAACATGGGTGGAAGTCTGGTAGTAAGAAACATCCCAGGTGGAGCAGAGTTTACAATATCCTTAGCCGTCTGAAAATACAAGAAAAGAAAGAAAGGGGCGGCTCCGCTTCTTGGCGCTCCAGGTCGCACCTGGCCCCTTTAGAACCCCCCGCAAGGGGGCCAGTCCCCCACTGAGCCGGGGGTCGCTGACCCCTTGACCCCTTCCTACTAAACCTTTTACCATGCTTTTTTTAACAGTAACAAACTTGTTTTATGCACCCCCCTGTTGGGTATTGCAACTATCAATTCTCATCTGATGCCTTACGTATATATCCACACACACCTTGTTAAACGTGGATTCATCCAGCGTGCCTTTTATTGTCTCATTGATTATAAAGCCAAATAGTCCCTTGACCTTGCTAAACTTTTCGGCCTTCTTTTCGATTGCCCTGGATATGCTCAGGACGCTTTCCGTCAGTTCGTCCGTTATGACCCGGTCGTAGCCCTCCCACTTGAACATTGCCTGTAGCAGCCCCTCTATGTATGCCTTGAGTTTTTTTAACACTACGTACTCGTTGTACCTGGAGTCGTATAGGTAGGAAGTATCCCGTGTGAGGTACTTAAGCGCCTCATCGAGTTCGCCATCAATACGGATCAAGAGCGAAAGCCTGGAGGGGTCAACCTTGTTGCGGATGAATCTGGCCAGGGTTATGTATTTCTGCGTGTAGGTCTTGTTGGTTGCGATGCGTTTGAGCCAGTTCCGAGCTATCATGGACCTTACATATGCCGGATAGTCCCTTTGCAGGGCGTCGCTTACGCCATCTATGTAGTCAAAGACCCCCGGATGATTAACGGCATAGGCCTTGATCTCTGTCGGGGTCAGTGAGAGGTTGTCTCGTTGAAGTTCCTGAAATCTTTTTGCCGCCTCCGTGTATGGTGCAATCTCCATAGCGGCAATCCCATCGGTTATCTCAACAGGCAGCAGGCAGTTTTCTTTCAGCGTCTGGTACTCACTCCGGTCAACGAGGATGGCGTCCTCCTGCAATTGCTTGAGCTGCTGCACGGCCTCAACGTAGGTGTCAAAGCCGTCACTGTGCAGACCGGAAAGGATATCCAGGGGGATCATGTATTGCCCTGCAAGCGTCTTTATGTCGTTTTCCCTGATGAACAGTGCGTTGTCTTGCAGATATCGCAACTGCTGCACACCCCTCTTGTAGCGTGGGAGGTCATCGCCCTGGATGTCCCGTTGCAGCCCAAGGGGCAAGATGAAATCCTCGGAGAACCGGGCATATTCATCTCGTGTTATAAAGCTGTTGACGTACATATCGACGAGGTCTGCCTTGTTGAACAGGTCTTGTTTTATGCTTATGGGGATTATATACTTATCCGGTTGCAGCAAGACGTTAAGCGTCATTATCTGTTGGAGTTTGCCCTCATAGGTGGCCTCCCTTGCAAAGACCTGCGTGAGACTTTCCAGGAGTCTGTACATGGCGTTGTCTCTGTTTTGCGTTAGGGTTACGTACTGTCTGTAGTAATCGAGGAGTTTGCCGCAGAGGAGGTTGTCTATAACGAGGCGTTCGGCGCTGGTTTCAGTGCCCTGGATGATTCGTGCCGCATACAGGTAGAGGTTTTGTGGGGTTATCAGTTTGCCGCAGAAGGCAAATGGCAGGGTTTTGTTAAACGTATATATGACCGTCATAAGGGCAAGGTCGGGGTCTATGTCTGAGCGTTCAAACATCTTTTCTATCCTGAGGGCGAGACCGAACTGGTCGTTTTTGGACAACCACTTTGAGACGTATCTGCGCTGCATACAGGTGATGCCGTCTTGCCATGCGGTTTCGCTCTCTATGAAGCCCTCCAGGAGTTCCGACAGGGAATAAAACTCCCGTTCTCCGGTAGAAAACGGCACCTGGTATCCCTGCTTGTCGCCCTGTTGGGTATCGTAGTACTCCGGGATGTTACCTCTGCCGTCGAGCCATGCCCTGACCTGCTGATACTCCCAGCGTCTCTGAGGATTGCGTGTCAACAGACCCCGCAGCAACGGGACATACTCCGGGGGGATATCCCGTGGTATCTCCACCCCGTTGGTGGCAAGCGTGTACATGATCACGTTGGTGGCAAGGTTGCTAAATGGGTGTCTTCCCAACAGCAGCTCAAGGACGATCATCCCAAATGACCACCAGTCCGCCTTTGGTCCAACGACGCCCGTAAAGGCCTCCGGCGCCCAGTACAGCGGAGTCCCCTTGACGGCGGTGAATTTCTTTGAGTGTTCGGCGTCTATGAGCGACGAAACGCCAAAATCGGTAAACACCAACACCACGGGGTCTGTCTCCCTGACCAGGATGTTGGATGGCTTAAGATCGCGGTGCATGATGTCGTTGTTGTGCAGCGCCCTGAGTGCCTCGGATATCTCCACGATTATGTTTAGCAACAGTGACGTGCCGGGTTTGTGTCTCAGATACTCCCTCAGTGAACCGTATCGTGCATATTCTTGTATTTCGTACCATCGCCCCGATCTGCGGTCAAGGCCATAGTCCTTGATCGATACGACGTGATCGGGGAACATTGAGCTAAACTGCCGGGCCTTCTTCAGGACGTCAACTCCAGGGATTATGCCCAACCTGTACAGCTTCAGGACAAGGTCGGTTTCCCCATGTCTGACCAGGTATATGTCTGCCTCTGCCCCCTTGGCTGGAAATGCCTTTATGATGGTGTAGCCCTGGAACTTTCGCAGGGGCTGAGGTGTACCGTGGGATGCCTCTTCGGCGGGCGACCTCCGTTGTACAACGGTGCGTTCTTCGCTCAGGGTCTTGTCAGCCTCCATGATGGTGGCGTCACCGGGGAGTTGGTGGTTGTCAGGTTCTTCTTGCATTTATGTCAAGCGCCCGGATTATAAATCAGCATATTAGTTTAAGTATAAAGGATTGCAGATAATGGGGTCAAGTGAGGCGCTGACCTTTGTGGCAGGGGGGCAGGGTGTTCCGCTCCCCAAAAAAACATGGTATTTACGTAATAATTCAGCTATACAATTGAAATAGGGATGCTTTTTTTTTGGTGGAGCTGATCGGGATCGAACCGACGACCTCTTGAATGCCATTCAAGCGCTCTCCCAACTGAGCTACAGCCCCAAACTGATATGTAGTATAACAGGTTCTTAGGACGTTGTCAATATGTTAATTTGTCGAGGGAAAAAAAACTGTCATAGATAAACACAACTTTTTTTGTGGACATTTTTATCCGACATGTGTATTATATCGTAAATGGCATGTATGCCTAAAGCGATTATGCAAGAGATACAGGAACTCCGTTATAAAACGGAGTTATCTCAGAGGCAACTTTAATTTAATTTAAGGAGAGACGTTGTATGAACAAAGCAGATTTGGTAGACAGTATAACCAAAGCAACAAGCCTGACCAAGAGTGATACCGCAAAGTTTGTTGATGCCTTTATCTCAAACGTTATCACAGCCACGAGCAATGGGGAGAAGGTGTACCTTGTCGGTTTCGGAGCATTTAGCATATCTGAACGCAAGGAACGTGAAGGACGTAACCCTCGTACCGGAGAACCAATAGTCATCCCCGCAGCCAAGTCCCCCAAGTTTACAGCGGGTAAGGCCTTTAAGGATGCCGTAGCCGACAACAATGCAAAGCTCGAACCGGTTGCGGTTAAAAATGATACGAAGGCAAAGACAGAACCGGCAAAGAAAAAGTAGGGCAGTGCCCCATATGACCTTTGACGAGCTTGTTGACATCATAGCCAGACTAAGGTCTGAGCAGGGTTGCCCGTGGGACAAGGAACAGACGCACAAGTCCATCGTCCCATATCTTATGGAGGAAGTCTATGAGATCATCGAAAGCATCGATGAGGGCAACCCCTCAAAGTTGAAGGAGGAGCTTGGAGACGTCCTGTTTCAACTGCTGTTTTTTGCGCAGATGTCAAAAGAAGATGGTCACTTTGACATATATGACGTTGTGGAGGTCATCGGCAAGAAGATGGTCTTCAGACATCCGCACGTCTTCGGGGATGCCGTGTTTGAGACCTCCGATGAGGTACTCAGGCAGTGGGAGGAGCGCAAGAAAGAAGAGGGCCGACAATCGCTGCTCAGTGGCGTGCCCTCCTCTGCGCCATCCCTGCTGAGGGCATACCGGGTTCAGCAGCGGGCCTCCGGCGTGGGATTTGACTGGCAGAAGACCGACGAAGTCTTTGAGCAGTTTGCCGAGGAACTGGGCGAGTTCAGAAAGGCCCTCGCCGACAAGGACAGTGGCGCCATAGAGGACGAACTCGGAGACCTGCTCTTTACACTGGTCAACCTGTCGAGGTTTGTAAAGGTCAACCCGGAAAACGCCCTCCGAAGGACTATCAACAGGTTCCAGCGCCGCTTTGAGCACATCGAAAAAACAGCACTGCAACAGGGCACAGACCTCTCCGCCATGTCCCTTGAAGAGATGAACAGACTGTGGGATGAGGCCAAAGAGATGCATCGCCATGAGACACCCTGACTGGCTTAAGACAAACCCGTTCAAGGACACGCGACAGACCAAACAGCTCTTGCGTGGCTTCAGGGTCAACACCGTATGCGAGGAGGCCAGGTGCCCAAACCGTAGTCACTGCTTCAGCAAGCCAACGGCCACGTTTATGATCCTCGGCAACTCCTGCACACGCACCTGCGGCTTTTGCTCCGTCAACCACGCACACACACTTACACCGGAGGACTCCGAACCGGAACGGGTCGCACAGGCAGCACAGTCCATGGGCCTGAGACACGTCGTGATCACCTCCGTCACCCGTGATGACCTCGATGACGGTGGAGCGAGGCACTTTGCCAGAACCGTGCTCGCTGTCAGGGCCTGCCTGCCCGATGCCACCATCGAAGTGCTGACGCCGGACTTCAAGGGCGACACGGAGGCATTGAAAACGGTGCTCGATGCCGCACCCGACGTCTTTAACCACAACGTGGAGACCGTCCCCTCCCTCTACCCCGTGGTCAGACCCCAGGCACAGTACCGGCGCTCGTTGAGGATGCTGGAGGCAGCCAGGGAACTCTGTCCGCAGATGAAGACCAAGTCGGGGCTGATGCTGGGTCTGGGCGAAAGCATCGATGAGTGTATAGACGTCCTGAGGGATATTGCCGCTACCGGCTGCAATTTCATGACGATTGGCCAGTACCTGCGACCGGGTAAGGACAACCTCCCGGTGGTTGAGTACGTACACCCGGATGTGTTTGACCGCCTTAGGGATTCCGCCATGACGATGGGATTTGAGTTTGTCGCCTCCGCCCCGCTTGTCAGAAGCTCATACAATGCAGAGGAAATGACAGGCCACCGGTAAGAAACCCTCATGAATAGGAGTAATATTCGCCCCCGCTCATGAAAATTACGATAGTGTTCTGTTGAATCTGTTAACTTTTTTCTCTGGTAAGCAGCAATTATACTATACCAACAATATCGGCCTGCTTTTTTATTTACGGCATCACATGTAGATTCAAGCTCCTTACCGCATTTTATATATTCCCAACAATTTGTTTTCTTAGGCTTGTTGAAAAACTCCTTATCCACCAGCCTGTAAAAAGCTATAAAGGCGGCTAATAACGACTGATTTTTCATCCTTTTTATTTTACCATACTAATTAATAATAGACGCTTGACGTGTTAAAAATTCTTGTCTCTCAATCAGCCTTCTTCAGTGGTAGATTGTTCAAACTCCTTCAGGACACCATTTAGTTCTTCCTCTGTCCTTCGCAAGCGGCCCTTGCAGTCCTTTATCAGTTCTATGGCAGTCTTGACGCGCTCGGTCAGGACGTCAACGTCGATGGTCTCCTTTTCTATGTCGGTGATGATTGCCTCTATTTCCTTAATAGCCTGAGAATAGGTCTTTTCTTCCTTCATCCTTTACCTCTTTTGGTTTATCGTCAATGACCCTAATCCGGGCCTTTGGTCGCACGGTGCTGTAGATCACGCCCTGCATGAGCTGTGTGCTAAGGACATCGCCCGTCTTTACGGCATCGGCTGACTTCAGCACCTTGCCGTTGACGGAGGTGATACTGTAGCCACGCTTGAGGATGTTTTCCGGATTGAGGTGTGTGATGCTGTCATTGAGGACCTTCAGACGCTCCCCCTGACGCACGATGTAACGCCTGGCGCTAAACATAAGGGTCGTCGTCCTGGTAAACAGGTCGTTGGTGCGACGCCGGATGTCCTTTACGTCCCTGTTCAGCAGTAGCCTGAGCCTGTCGGTCATAGACGTTACTACGCCCATGTGCCGGGATATCAACCGCCCCGAACCATAGACCACCTTGACGTAATTGTTCAGCGCATATTTGTTTTTCAACACCACTGCTCCGGCTGCGCCCTTGAGCGCCTTTGCAAGAGACTCTACCTTTTCCTCAAATGCCCTCAGACGCTCTATCAGAAATGCCGCCGCAGCCGTTGGGGTCTTGACCGTCATGTGCGCCACGACATCAACCACCGTCCTGTCCCTCTCATGACCGATACCTGATATCACCGGCATGGACATCATCGCTATCTGACGGCCTATGGCATAGCTGTCAAAACAATCAAGGTCCGCCGCCCCTCCGCCGCCCCTGACGATGACCGCAACGTCAATGCCGTCCCTGGCCGCTTCACAGGCAAGCAGCGCCCCTACGATCGAATCCTCCGCAGCATCGCCCTGCATGATGGCCGCAAATAGATTGACCCTGAAGCTGTAGCCAAAGGAGTTGGTTCGCAGGTGCTTTGTGAAGTCATCATAGCCGGCAGCCTTCAACGACGATATCACCGCTATGCGTTGAGGCACCTGGGGCATCACCAAAGCCTTGTTTCTGTCTGTGAGGCCCTCACGACTGAGACGGTCAATGATCTCCTGTCGTTTTCTTGCCATATCGCCGAGGGTGTAGGAGGGATCGATCTTGACTATGTTAAGGCTCAGGCCGTAACGCTCATGGTAGGTCAGATTGGCCTCGATGAGTATCTTCATCCCCTTGGAGGGTGTCCGTGCGGTGACTGTCTGAAACTCCCGCGCTATAGCCTTGTAGCGGGATGACCATATAGCCGCCCTTACCTGCGCCTTTATGGTAGCGTCGTCCTTTTCTACAAGCTCAAGGTAGCAGTGCCCCTTGGCATCGACGTTTATAGCGGCTATCTCTGCCGTTATATAGTACGAATCAGGGAATGTCTGCGATACTATGTCTTTTATGTAGAGATTAAACTCATACAGGCTTAATATTGCCTTTGGCACCTTTGTCCTCTATTGTCGGAACCTTGAGTCTTTCTTCCGATGCTTGCCGCCCGGGTCATTTGCTGTTTTCCGGTGCAGCCATTGACGCCAGACTCCACCATCACAATGGCAGCAAGTGTGCCATCAAGCCAACCAGAGTATAATACGATAGCCTTTACCATTTCGTTTGCCTGTTTTTATATTAACATCTTTTGGCCGTAATTTGGAAGTGGGTTGAATACTTGCTGCAGTGTATACTGATTTTTATTCGCTTCCTATTGTTATATTGTGAGGATTTTTTAAGATAAAAGAACGCCCTTCCCGCGTTAGTGAGCCCATACAGGAGATTGTATCCTGATTGCCATGAGCTTGAAGGGCCTTCTGATAGTCTGTGTCTATCATTTCCATAAGTATTTTTTTAGGCTGCTCATCCACAAATGCAAGGATAGTTACTTTGCCCATCGTAGCTCCATCTGCTGCTCTTTCGAGTTTTACAACGGGGCCACAAAGTTCAAAGTCATCTCGTGCATTTGTGTCTCGAAACAGCCTGGCAGCTTCCTTGAAAATAGGTATACTATCCGGAAGAAATACGATTTTGCTTTTGATGTTTGGGTCATTCAATGGGCGGCTTCTTGACCAGGAAAAACTAATCTCTAATCCCTTATTGGATTCCCCCCCTGATGCAAGGCCATAGATAGCATCGCATAGATTTGCGCTAACTCCTTCGTTTACCACAGCTTGAAAATCCTGAAAACTACTCTTTGCAACAGCGCTGCTTGCCGCATGATTTGCCGCTGAAATAGCCTTGGCTAATGTTATTACTACCTGTCTTTCAAAAGGTTCTTCCATTTCAGGAGTTTGCACCTTTAAATCCGGCACAACACGCGAAATGACAGTTATTACATAACTTCCATGTTCAGTTTGTCCCAATCGAACTTTCTTTAAATATTCCATAACTCGTGTTGGTTTTCTGGTTTGATATATTGCTCGTTTCTCTATTGCGGCACAAGCACTTGCCATCACTAAGTCACGTGAACTTTGAACTATTTTAGACCCCTCTTCTATAGAAATAGTGCCATCCGTTGATTCAGCATCAGAAACACGCAGACGTATTATGTCAGCAGAAGCAGTATTTAAATCATTAACTATCTCTAATTGAGAGCGTTCCTCAACTACCTCTAAGGTCTTGAGCATATCTAACATACGTAAAACAAAATCACTATATTGGTTGGTTAATGGCAAGATTATTTCAAAATCACCCGCCTTAATCAATACTGTCCACTTATCTGGAACTGTCCTCACCTCATGCCATCCAGTTGCACGTAAATACATAAGAATATCAAGTGGTTTAAGGTTTGAGAGTACTTGTTTATCGTGAATAGAAGCCTTCATGGTAATCCCCCATTACTTATACGTTCCATTATTTGGCACAGGTCATTAACATTAAATTGTTGTGTTCTGGGTAGGGTAACAGTTATCGTTTCTTTATTGTCTGTTTCAGGAAATCCACGCAATGACATCCAGTATCCGCAATGCCGCATTGATAGTTCATCTTCTGAATGTAGTAACCACTCATTTATATCCTCCGGTACAACAACAACAACCAAGAGACGAGGTATTGGGTAGTCTTCACCCCTCAGCTCATTGTAGTTCTTAATTTTAAGAGGATACCTTACACCATCACTAAACATTATGTCTCTTGCAGTACATTTTAACTGTATTTCTATTTTTGGCGATTTAGCGGTTCCTACTCCTCCAATTCCACTGATACCTATATCTATACTGTCAACATCTATGTCATATGTATAGCAAATAAAACCGGCGGCGGCTACTACAGCTCTAGCATAAGCAATACTAAACTGCTCTTTCTGTTGGTTCATATCCATCGTAATTAAGTAACATCCACATTTCTATTGTAACGTTCTCAAAAAATCCCTGTCAATCCTCTGTGGACAAACAACATCCTCATTTCCCTGTGGCCTGCTCCTTCACATCGAGCTTGCCAATAGAGTCAACGACCGTACTTAGCGCAGTGGCAAGTTGCTTCAACAGCGTCCTGCACTGGTCGATATTGCGCTCCTTGAGGGCATGTTCGACACCGCCGGAGAGACCATACACTTGTGGCATTGCCAGATTGCCGGAGAGACCCTTGAGGGAATGCGCAATCTTTATGGCTGCCTCGATATCGTTATTGTCAACTAATGAGGATATTGTCCTGGCTGTGTTGCCATACTTACCCGAAAACTCCATCAACGATTTTATGTAAATTTTGCGGTCCATCCATAGATCGATACCTTTTTGCATATCTATAGCCTCAAGTGATGACAGTTTATCCGGCAGGCGTGCATCTTCAGCATCATAGTGTTCAATGGATATCTTGTCACCCCCCTGGGGGGTTATCCCTTGTATTGTATCAAAAAGTAGCCCGAAGTTGACAGGCTTACCAATAACGGCAGTGAAGCCGTTTTGTATATAGTCCTCGACCTCTTCATTCATCACGCTTGCCGTCAGGGCGACAATGGGGATATGTCCGGAGGAAAATTGAGCGGATGATTCAGCTTCCAGGGCACGAATACGTCTTGTGGCCTCCACGCCGTCCATGTGTGGCATATGTATATCCATAAGGATAAGGTCAACGTGCTCGCTCTTAAACAGCGTAATTGCCTCAATGCCGTTTTTGGCAACCACCACTGTATGTCCCTGATGTTCCAGGCGTGTTTTTAGCAGTAGGATATTTTCTTCAAGGTCATCTGCTGCCAGTATCCGAAAGACCCTGCGTGGTTTTTGCAAATGCGTGCCGTCATCCGAAACTCTTACGCCGGCAAACATGTACTGCACAGGCTCATCCGTCCTTTTCATGTTGACGGTGAAGTGAAAGACACTACCCTTACCCACTTCGCTTTCTGCCCATATGCGACCACCCATCATCTCAACCAGTTGTTTGGATATTGTGGTGCCAAGGCCTGTGCCGCCAAAACGTCGTGTCGTTGAGCTGTCCGCCTGAGTAAAGGCATCAAAGATACCCTCCAGACTCTGGGCAGATATCCCGATCCCCGTATCGATGATGTCAAAACAGATGAGGTCTTCTTCCTCTGTGTGTGGATATACCTCTATGCGGATGCCGCCTCTTTCGGTGAACTTGACGGCATTGCCAGTAAGGTTTATCAGTATCTGTCTGAGGCGCAGGGGGTCGCCTGTGAAGTTGGCGTTGTCTATAGCCGGAGCGATGTTATACGTAAGAACAAGTCCCTTTTCACGTACCTTGATATCAAACATATGAGACACACTCTGGAGCAGGTCTCTGAGGTTGAGGGGGTTTCGTTCAAGGGGCATCTTACCGCTTTCCATCTTGCTGATATCGAGTATGTCGTTTATTAGGCCAAGCAAGGTATGCGTCGAATTTGTTGCGATGTCCAGGTAGCGTTTTCTGTCAGTCTCTGAGATGTTGTGGGTATCGGAGACTATTTCCAAAAAGCCAAGTATTGAGTTCATAGGGGTTCTGATTTCGTGGCTCATATTGGCCAAAGCGGTGGCAAGTTCTACCGTGCGCTCTTGCACACGTAATTCCATGTTGTCTGCCATCCTTACGATTCGCTTTGTCTGCCTTAACAGCTTCTTATAGGCACCGTAGAGCTTCTCAAAATGCGGCAACATGGCATCACCTTGCCACTTTTCTGAGGCGACGATATCCTCTGCCTCCCCTGCCATGGCCTCTTCCTCTTCAAACAGACTCATAATAAATGTGCATAACTGCTCGTCTTCATTAAGCTCCATGTAACAGTGTCCCTTGACATCGACGTTGATCTACGCTATCTCAACCGTTAGCAGACACCGTCGCTTATGATAAGCATCAGAGAACGTAATGTCTCGTATGCATAGGTTATAAACTCATACAGGCTTAATATTGCCTTTGGCACCTTTGTCCTCTATTCTCAGGGCATTGATCTTTTCCTCTGATGCGGGGGGTACTATCTTTATTGCCATCGGTTCGTCAATGCCACGAAAGACGGAGACATCGACCATGTCCCTGTGTTTTTTGCCACTGTAGCGGGCCGTCATGGATGCCGCCAGTCTCAGGAGTGCATCATCGATCTTGTCCTCTGTGGTCGTTAGCAGTGTGAGCGGACTTCCGGTTGACATGACCTGCATTGTGATATCGCCCGATGTCACCTGTGTTTCAAGGAAGTCGTTGTCGGCCTCATTTCTGCCGATAATGGCCTTACACGTCTCAGAGAGCCTGAAGTGTCTGCCGGCCCGCAGCACGTTTATGTCACGCATGGATGGGTTGGGGTCGTGCGCCAGCAACTCCCTCAGTCTGTAGGAGTATATCGCATCGGTGAGCAGGCATCCACCGGCTGGGACGGGGTAGTCAGTCAGTCCGAGACTTGCCGCCAGGCCCATCTGCGGCTTTCTGTTGCGACCGTTGAATCTGTACAGCTGTCTCCTATCGACGATACCGGCGATTTCAGGGATGGTCGGTTTGAGGTGTTTTGCGCACAGCGGTCGCAGCACCAGGCCATCGACCCCGGCCTGCCTGTCGATCACCGGGAAGGTGTCCCGCCGCTGACTCATTGGGCGTTGTCCGATGACCTCTCCGGTGACGAGGAAATCCGCCCCGACAAGGCCCATCAGGCGCTTGGCCTCCTTGAGCATCAGGATGCGGCAGTCGATGCAGGGGTTCATGTTTTTGCCGTGCCCGTACTGGGGGTTTTTGACGAGATCAACGAAGGGTTGTCCCAGGTGGCAGAATCTGACCTTGAAGCCAAACTGCTCTGCGTGCGGGATGTCGTCGTTGAGGTAGGCCGTGTTCTCTCCGGTGTCGCAGCCAAAGTGCGTCAGAAAGCGCACCGCTATCACCTCCACGCCAAGCTCCACCATCACAATGGCTGCAAGGGTGCTGTCCAATCCACCGGAGTATAATACGATAGCCTTAACCATTTCGTTTGCCTGTCTTTATAGTAACATCTTTTGCCCGCAATTTGAAAGTATCTGGTACGTGTACTTTTGGGATCAACATATTGCGGGCAAAATTATTATACAATAGATATGCGGCCTTTGAGTGCGGGGCATTTGACGTCGTGGAAAAGAACATCAGAGGGACATCGGCAGTGCGTGAGATAAACGTAAAGACACGGGCTGCCTTGCGTTATCGCAAGTGGTGGCAGCAACTCAATTTCATGCGACAGTACTTCGGTCCAAAGGTCTTTGACGTTATTGAAAGGGACCCGTCCCTACTGTCTGTCTCTCAGCGCACGGTTACAATCGTGTTTTGGAACATCAGGGGGTTTTCCAAGCTGTGCGACATACTAAAGGCACATCCCACGCTTATATCCGGATTCCTGAAGGAGTACTGTGAATTAGGGGCAAGGGTGATATTTGACCACAACGGAGTCCTGGACAAGTTTATCGGGGATGGCATAATGGCCATCTTTGGCGTCATTAACCACAGGGACGACAACGGTACGGCGGATGCCATCTCAGCCGTAAAAGCTGCAACGGAGTTCAGGAGGAAGTTCCCTGACGTCCTGGAACGGTGGAGCGAAGAGTGGAGCCTGTACGTTGCCGATAGGATCGATATCGGATTAGGCTGCGGCATACACACAGGAGAGGCCACCGTGGGTAATGTTGGGACTGATTTTCGCAATCAATTCACAGCGCTTGGCCCAAACGTCAATTTCGCCTCCAGGATAGAGTCCGAGTGCGACTCGGGGCAAATCCTCGTCTCCTCAACAATCGAGGCACGTGTAAGGTCAAACTTCTCTCTCGCTCACGTTAAAGATATAGACAATGTCAAAAATATCCCCGGAACATTTTCAGTTTACACTGTACACGGGGAGCATCACACTTGATGGGTTGTCAACTGAACACTCGCCTCTTCATCTTTTCTTCAAATTGTTATGTTTTAATATATGTAATAGTAGCACAAATAACAATTAAGGAGGATGCTTATGAAAAAGTATCATGTGTTAGTTGCAGTATTGATGGTAGTTTTGGTAACGGTTATCCCGGTCAATGCTATGTGTATGATGGGCAACACTGGCAACACCAACACTCACGGCAACATGGGCAACACTGGCAACACCAACACTCACGGCAACATGGGCAACACTGGCAACACCAACACTCACGGCAACATGGGCAACACTGGCAACACTGGTGGTCACGGCAACATGGGCACTTGTAGCAACACAGGCACTTGCGACAACATGGGTAATGATGAATAGTGTGGTTAGCTTGATCCCAACCCTTGCTGCCTGCGCAGGTGGGGGCATGGGTATGGGTTCACAAGTATTAGGTTGTTTAATTTGACTGTTAATAGTAGTATAATAAGGAGGACGTTATGAAAAAGTATCATGTGTTAGTTGCAGTATTGATGGTAATCTTGGTAACAGTTACCCAGGTCTATGCCATGGGTATGGGTGGTGGCACAGGTATGGGCAGTAGTGATAACTTTGGCATGATGAATGGTATGTCGGCATCCCCCGTTGTTGGAGGTGATGGCACCGCATATCTGGTGACGTACAAGACTGGTGCGACATCGGGGATGGGCACCGGCACGTTTGAATCTACCCTGACTGCCATAACCTCCGCCGGGCAAAAAACATCTATCACGCTGACCGGCTATGTATCACGCCCCGTTGTCTCCCCTGATGGCGGGCTTTTAGTTGCAGCTACGTCCATGCCGGATATGTCTCAGTACAACATGATGGGTTACTACAATACGTCGGGCAACTCCAAATCGACCGTGTATGCCGTACCGTTGCCTCTAACACAAGACTCAAAGCCTCTGGCAATCTCCCTTGACGGCAACTTTGCATCCGTCCCGGTCTTTGCAAGCGGCAAGATTTATGTCACGACGACTGATTTCGGTGGCTCGATGATGGGCGGTGGTTCTTATACAAATCCCCAACAGGGTAAGTCGTACCTGTATATAATCAACCTCGATGGCACGATTGCCTCAAAAGTAGAGATTTAAACTATAGAAAGAGGGGCACGACGCCCCTCCAATCTTGCTGTTGCGCCGTTAGTAGATGCTCCGGTTGCGGGGGACGCCTTACCCAACGTAGCTACAGAGGCTGATGGTGAGCAAGTCTTAGCGTACTTTAATTACCAATCGTAGATTTAAAGTATTGTAGAAACACATAAGGAGTGACAATCTCTATGCCATAGAACGACCTCAGGGTAGCCAGGTGATTGTCTCCCGATATAATAAAATCTGCCTTCCCCTCAATTGCACATTCAATGTATTTGTTGTCCGTAGGATCGTCTTTGATTATGTCTGCCTCGACAAGACCATGTGTTATCTCAGATAAATATTTCCAACCCTTGATAAATTCATTCACTTCTTCAAGTGAATAATTATGGTATCTTTGAAGATGTGGATAACGTAAAACCCTTTCGATCTCATCCAAAATAGCCTGTGAAAGCACAAGCTCGATATTCTTTTCCTTCGCCAATTGAATAATCCGAGCTGGTTTACTATCAGGGTATAAGATAGCACTGACAAAAACATTTGTGTCCAGAACAACCCTTATCATGCCTTCATATAAAGTTCTTCAGGTTTAGCCTCTAATCCGGCTTGCTTTTTCATTTCTTCTAATTCTTCTCTTTTTACGGCCTCTACTGCCTTCTGTATTTCTTTTTCCAGCACCTCTGGATCAATATCCTTAGTTGAAACGCGTACCTTTTCTATGAATTTGAAGGTTTTCTCCACCACTCTTTTTTTGATGTCCTGCATCTTCTTGTATTCACTCATCGGTACAATCGCTACTAACGGTATACCTTCTTGTTCAACAATGTAGGTGTCTGAAGCGGTATAGACATCATCCATAATCTGCCCGATCTCTTGCCTGGTCTTTACTGCCGAAATGATTTTAAGCATAGTCGTCACTCCTTAAGCTATTATCTGATACAGTTATAGTATAGTTGGCAATGCTATAATTAATCAACTCTCTTCATTTTTTCTTCAACTTGTTATGTTTTAATAGTAGTATAATGAAGAAGGACGCTATGAAAAAGTATCAGATGTTAGTTGTATTAGGAGCTTACACCCCCATAGGATGGGGTCAAGGGGGCTGGCCCCCTTGCAGGGGAGGTCTGAGGAGGGGGCGGAGCCGCCCTCCTTCTTTCTTTGGGATTTTCTTTGTGTTTTGTTTTGTTTAGATGATAGCGAAGATAATAGAGTTCAGTGCGCGCAATAAGTTTGCGGTGGTGCTGCTGGTTGGATTCCTGTCCTTGTGGGGGTACTGGACGTTTGTAAACACCCCCTTGGATGCCATCCCGGACCTCAGCGACACACAGGTCATCATCTACACCGAGTGGATGGGAAGAAGCCCCGACCTCGTGGAGGACCAGGTCACATATCCGATAACGTCCACGCTGCTGGCCGCCCCGAAGGTCACGGCTGTCAGGGGATTTTCGTTTCTTGGCAGCTCGTTCATATACGTGATCTTTGCCGAGGGGACGGACATCTACTGGGCACGCAGCAGGGTGCTGGAGTACCTCCAGGCGGTGCGCGCCAAGCTGCCCGCTGATGCCAATCCCACCCTGGGGCCGGATGCTACGAGCCTCGGATGGGGTTTCTCATACGCCGTCGTCGATGAAACCGGACAACACGACCTGGCTCAACTACGCAGCATCCAGGACTACAACCTCAAGCTCGCCATCGAAAGCGTTGCAGGGGTGTCGCAGGTGGCAAGCATCGGCGGTTTCGTCAAACAGTACCAGGTGACCATCGACCCAAATCGCCTCCTGGCCTATAACATCCCTATCACCAGAATCATGGACGCCATACGCAAAAGCAATCGCGACGTCGAAGGACGCGTGATCGAGTTCTCAGGCATAGAGTACATGGTCAGGGGCAGGGGATACATCAGGGACATCAGCGATATTGAAAACATCCCACTTGGAACGAGCGCAGAGGGCACGCCGCTTCTGCTCAAGGACATTGCCCGCATCCAACTCGGCCCTGAGATACGACGCGGACTGGCCGAACTCGACGGCAAGGGCGAGGTCGCAGGGGGCATCGTCGTTGTACGCTTTGGCGAAAACGTCCTCAGCGTCATAGACAGGGTCAAGGACAAGATCGCAAGGGACATCAATCCTTCATTGCCGCAGGGCGTCAAGATCGTCGTGACATACGACCGCTCCGAACTCATACGCGCGGCCATTGACACGCTCAGGGAGGAGATCATAAAGCTCACCGTAGCCGTCAGTGTGGTATGTATCGTGTTCCTGTTCCACCTGCCAAGTGCCCTGGTGGTGATACTCACGCTGCCAATTGCAATATTGATGTCCTTTATACTTATGTACTACATGGGCGTTACCGCAAACATAATGAGCCTCAGCGGGATCGCAATCGCAATTGGCGCTATGGTGGACGCCTCGATCATCATGGTGGAAAACGCCCACAAGAAGCTCGAAGAATGGGAAGAACACGGACGTCAGGGCAGCAGAGTTGATGCCATAATTGGCGCAGCCGTAGAGGTGGGGCCGTCGTTGTTCTTTGCGCTGTTGGTTATAACGGTTGGATTCTTCCCGGTGTTTACGTTGCAGGCGCAGGCGGGGAGGCTATTTAAGCCGCTGGCGTACACCAAGACGTTTGCGATGCTCTTTGCGTCGTTTCTGGCCGTGACGCTCACCCCAATGCTCATGACCATATTTATCAGGGGCAAGATACGTCCGGAGGAGAGAAACCCCATCAGCATCGTCCTGCATAAGCTATACGAACCGATAGCCAGCGCGGCCTTGCGGTTCAGAAAGACGGTGATATTTCTGGCCGTGATAATCATGGCATTAACGGCGTATCCATACATGAAACTGGGGACGGAGTTCATGCCGCCGCTGTATGAGGGGACGCTTTTTTACATGCCGGTGACGGTGCCGGGGGCGTCAATCTCCGAGGCCGCACGGTTATTGCAGATGCAGGACAAGTTGATCAAGTCCATACCGGAGGTGTCGCAGGTTTTTGGCAAGGCGGGTCGAGCCGAGACGGCCACAGACCCCGCTCCGGTTGAGATGTTTGAGACCGTCATCAACCTCAAGCCCGAGGCTCAGTGGCGCAAGGGCATGACCGTGGATAAGCTCAAGGACGAACTCAACGAGGCATTGACGATCCCCGGCGTGGCAAACTCCTTTACGATGCCCATAAAGGCACGTCTGGACATGCTCTCAACCGGAATAAGGACGCCCGTCGGGATAAAGATACTCGGTGCAGACCTCGCCGTGATTGAAAAGATCGGTCTGCAACTGGAGGCACTCCTAAAGGACATCCCCGGTACGAGGAGTGTCTATGCCGAGCGTTCGACGACGGGTTTTTTCCTGGACTTCCGGGTCAAGCGTGCCGAGGCTGCCAGGTACGGCCTGACGGTTGACGACGTCCAGGAGGTCATTCAGTCTGCCATTGGCGGGATGAATCTCACAACCACCGTCGAGGGCAGGGAGCGGTACACGGTCAATCTGCGATATCCGCGCGGGCTTAGGAACTCCATAGAGAGTCTCAATCGGGTGCTTGTGCCGTTGATGCCCGGCGCCGTTGGGGGAGCAACAGGGGCCTCGGCGTCCTCCGGGATGGGTGGTGGTTCATCGGCGGGAACGTCTGTCGCAATCGCACAGGTGCCCCTGGGGCAGCTTGCAGACATCGCCATTGTCAAAGGGCCTGGCGGCATAAAGAGCGAAGAGGGAATGTTGACGGCATACGTCTACATCGACTTTTCAGGCAGGGACGTTGGCGGGTATGTCACCGAGGCCAGGGCAAAGGTTGCGTCGCTTCAGGTACCCACCGGTTACAGGCTTGTCTGGAGCGGTGAGTACGAGTACCTCGTCAAGACTCATGAAAGGCTGAAAATAGTTTTGCCGTTGACGGCGTTTATCATATTTGTGCTCATTTACTTTAACACCAAATCGTTTACCAAGACGGTAATTGTGTTATTGGCGGTGCCGTTTTCATTGGTAGGGTCTTTTTGGTTGTTGTATCTGTTGCACTACAACATGAGCATAGCGGTGTGGGTTGGGTTGATAGCGCTTGCCGGGTTGGATGCCGAAACGGGGGTCGTGATGCTGTTATATCTGGAGCTTAGTTACGAAGAATGGCAGCGCAAGGGGTTGCTTGTAGGCAGGGCTGGTCTGCGTGAGGCGATCATGCACGGAGCGGTCAAGCGTATACGGCCCAAGATAATGACAGTAAGCGTGATACTTGCTGGTCTGGTGCCGATAATGTTCAGTCACGGAGCCGGTTCTGACGTAATGAAGCGGATTGCGGCTCCGATGGTTGGCGGCGTGGTGACATCGACCATCCTGGAGCTAATTATCTACCCGGCCATCTACATGATCTGGAAAGGCAGAGGGTTGGAAAAAGAAGAAAGGGGCGGCTCCGCCCCATAGGTGTTAAGCTAAGAATGCAATCCTGCCAATAAAGCCATTCTTTGTGGAGAATCCCTCCTCTAACCACTGTAGGTGTTAAGCTA
>NZ_JABXWD010000170.1 GCF_019173545.1 Candidatus Magnetobacterium casense
TATGAGCGTACAGAAGTAGTGGTTAAACTGACGGAGGTGATCCATTATCAAGCGGAGGTTATCCAGAGTTTGAAGGATGAGATAGCGGTATTGAAAGGTAATAAACCAAGACCAGACATAAAACCAGGGAAGATGGAAAAGGAAACAACTGACAAAAAATCATCTTCTGTTGACAATCTTGGTTCCCAAAAAAAGAGTAAAACTGTCGAGTGTAAGATTGATGAAACGATAATGCCGTGATACTTTCATTAGTCTCAAAAAGACATGCCGTAAATTGGCCGTCTCCTTTTTGGCATTATATTAACGATAGGGTAGGTAAAAATAATACCATTGCTCAGTTGGGCGTAATTATGCGTCAAAAGGCTGTTATCTCAACTGTTTGAGAAGTTATGAGGGTTGTTATCACCCTTGTTGTTAAGGTGTAACCATCCAAGGTGCGATTGAGTATGTCACAGGGTGTAAAGGGGTATATTATGAAAGGGGAGGGTGTTGGAACAAGTACAACAGTGGTTTAGGAATAACCTGGATATAGTGTTTCTGCTGTATGGGGCGTCCTTTGTTTTGATGGGGGTGTCGGTTCTTGTTCAATCCAGACGTGGGAGTGTCCTGAAGCTGTCGCGTATTATCGGGCTTTTGGCCGCCTTTGCACTGATCCACGGGATAAACGAGTGGCTGGACATGCTGTCTTTTATTCACCCAAAAGATACCATTTTCAAAAGCCTGAGTTTTTGTTGCCTTCTGACTTCATACGTGTTTCTGTTTGAGTTTGGCGTACGGTTATCCACCATCAATAAAGACGCCTCAATGTTCAAATGGCGGATTACGGCGGGGATACTGCTTCTTATCTACCTCCTTTCCTATCTCTCAGGACAACCCTGGCAGACGGGACAGATACTGGCAAGGTATTTTCTGGCATTTCCCGGCTCTCTCCTTACCGCAATAGGCTTCTACTACTACCGCCATATCAATGAAAGTGTGAAAAAACCGCTGCACGTCAACCGATATTTCCTGTTGGCAGGGATTGCGTTTTTGGCATATTCCGTTCTGGGTGGTCTGGTTGTCTCAATGGGTGGGTTTTTTCCCTCAAACGTGCTCAACACCAATACGTTTCTTTCGGTGGTGAAGGTTCCCGTGCAGGTGTTCAGGGCTATATGTGCGGTCTGTGCCGCTATATCCGTAGTTGGAGTAATCAGACTGTTTAACTGGGAGACACAGAAACACCTGCAAGATACCATTGAGGAGTTAGTCGGAAAAGATGACAAGATACTCCAACAATCGCAGTTGCAGGAGGTATTAAACCTCGTTATGAAGGTATCGATGTTTTCCATGCCCCTTGAGAAACAGTTGGAACGGATACTGAACTTCATACTGTTACTGCCGGGGATATCAGTGCAGGCAAAGGGCTGCATATTCCTCAGACAAGGCAATTCAGACAGGTTAACAATCGTAGCGTATAATAACTTCTCAGAGCAACAGATTGCAACATGCTCGAACATCCAGGTTGGTCAATGTCTGTGCGGGCGGGCCGCCGCAACTGCAAAGGTGATCTTCACCACAACAACGGAGAACATCGGCCATGATATCCGCTATGAAGGCATGTTGCCTCATGGACATTACTGTATCCCGATAATCTCAGATGTCAGACTGCTGGGGGTGTTCACCCTGTACGTTACGGAGGAGTATGAGTGGGATAAGGAAGAGGAGGGATTTCTCAAGGGCATTGCAAACATAATTGCCGAAATAATTATACGGAGAGAAAACGAAGAACGATTAACGCAAAACTGTCTGATCCAAAACACCATAAACGCTATCCTGCAACTGTCACTGAGTTCGCTGTCCTTTCAGGAACACATGGAGAGGACCCTCAACATCATAAGCAAAGTCCCCTGGCTGTCGGACAAGTCAACGGGGTGCATATTCCTGATGGACGAAAAGCGTGAGACACTTGTAATCAAGGCCCATAAGGGGTTTTCTCCGCGCCTGTACAAGACGTGTAACTACCTGCCCCTGGGCAAGTGTCTGTGCGGACTGGTGGCAAGCACCGGTGAGATAGTGTTTGCAGACTCCCTGGATGAGCGACACAGCATTACGTATGAGGGGATGCACCAGCACGGACATTACTGTGTACCGATAAAATCAGGTGATAAGGTACTGGGGGTTATTAACCTCTATACAAAGGCCGGACACGTAAGAACAACTCTGGAGGAAGACTTCCTGCTATCCGTTGCAGGCACCTTATCGGCCATTATTGAGCGTAAACTCATAGAGGATAAACTACAGTACATGACAAACTATGACACCCTGACCGGTCTGCCCAACAGGGTGTTGTTTCTTGACCGCCTTGAGTACGAAGTAAGAAACGCAAAGCGTTATGGCTATTTCTTTGCGGTTATTTACCTGGACATGGATAACTTCAAAAACATAAACGACGCCATGGGGCATGATGTGGGAGACCTGTTTTTAAAGACCATTGCCAGTCGCCTGATGAAAAACGTCCGTGAAGCAGACACCATTGCCCGTATGAATGGGGATGAGTTCATGGTGATCCTTACAAACATCAAAGATGCGAGTGATTCAGAGACTATTGCCAATAAGATATTAAGTTCACTGAGTGAAAACTTTGACCTCGGCGGTAGCAATTACGGTGCCACTGCCAGCATCGGCATAAGCATCTACCCTGGTGATGCAGACGGCGCAGAGGGACTGCTCAACTGTGCAGAGACGGCTATGAATCACGTCAAACTCAGTGGCAGAAACGGATGCGCCCGCTTTAAGACCGATATGGATGCCTCCCATAGTGAGCGATTCAGGATGGTGAATGAGCTGCGTCTGGCCATTGAACGCAACGAACTTGTAATCCACTATCAGCCGCAGATAGAGGTCAAAAGTGGCAAGATTATTGGAGCGGAGGCTCTTGTGCGTTGGCAGCACCCCACCCTGGGGCTGATCTATCCAAATTCCTTTATACCCCTGGCAGAAGACTCGGGATTGATTGTACCACTTGGTGAGTTGGTGCTGCACAAGAGTTGTCAACAAAGCGTACTGTGGCAGGCTATGGGGCTACCACCGGTCATTATGGCGGTCAACGTCTCACTCAAGCAGGTCTACAGGCAGTACAATCTGGCAGAGGTGGTCTTGAAGGTACTCCATGACACACAGTTGACCCCACACCACCTGGAACTTGAACTCACCGAGAGCTTCTGTATGCAAAACCTTGACAATACAATAACGATGCTGCGGCAGTTCAATTATATGGGCGTCCTGGTGACGATAGACGATTTTGGTACCGGTTATTCGTCGCTGAGTTATCTCAAGCACCTGCCGTTTAAAAAGCTAAAAATAGACAAGGGATTCGTCCAGGAGATTACGACCAATCCCGACGACCTGACAATCGTAAAGACCATCATTGATATGGCCCATAACCTCCGCCTAAGGGTAATAGCCGAGGGTGTGGAAACCAACGAACAACTGGAGGTGTTGCGCAGCCTCAACTGCGATGAAATTCAAGGGTTTCTGATCAGCAAGGCCGTCCCGGCAGACGACTTTGCCGGGTTGTTGAGAGGGGATTAAGAGTAAAACTGGCACCCACGGTAAGTTTGTTCTTCATCATAAACGCTACAAAAAGAAGAAGGAGGGCGGCTCCGCCCCCTCCTCAGACCTCCCCCGCAAGGGGACCAGTCCCCTTGACCCCATCATTGCCGTGATTTACGCATAAGATTTTGCCGAACTATTACAAAAAGTCCAGAATTAACTCTATTGTCTGATATAATCTTAATCTTCAAGATAGAACAAATTAATCGTGAACCGGCACCACTCTTACTGTGCAAACGTTTCGTTACAAAAGGGGCAGAACTTCCACTGCTCGTTTCTCTGCATACCGCACTTTGGACACTTGTGCTTGAGACCGCTGCTACAGTACGGGCAGAAGGTGTATTCGGAACTCAACGGTTCACGACACTTGCTGCATACGACTATTTCGCCCTCTGCGATGGCGGCCGTAACCCTCAGAACCTCCTCGACGGAGGTGATGCCCATCATGATTTTCTTGAGACCGTCCTCTCTGAGGCTATTCATGCCCGACTCTGTGGCTGCACGGGCGAGGGCGTTTTCCGTACTGGAATCATCGTAGATGATCTTTCTGATCAACGAGTTCACCGACAGTATCTCAAATATCCCGACCCTGCCACGATAACCGGTGTTGCCACAGGAGCTGCAACCGGAGGGTTTGTAAAACCGCGCAACACTGGGGTCTATTGTGCCCTTGATCATCAGAAACAGCAGGTCTTCATCGGAGGGTTCATACTGCACCTTGCAGTGGTTGCAGAGCTTTCTGACAAGCCTCTGGGCAATGACACCGTTTAGTGAGGAGGCCAGGAAGTAACTCTTAATACCCATCCCCTTGAGTCGCGTAACGGCCCCCACGGCCGTGGTGGTGTGCAGGGTGCTCAGGACAAGATGTCCCGTGATGGAGGCCTGGATGGCTATCTCCGCTGTTTCGGGGTCCCTCATCTCACCCACCATGATGACGTCTGGGTCCTGCCTCAGCACCGCCCTAAGAGAAGACGAAAACGTAAGACCGACCTTTTCGTTGATGTTTACCTGGGTAATACCCTTGACGGAGTACTCCACGGGATTTTCAAGCGTTATGATGTTTATTTTGTCATTTAATATGTGGTTCAGGCCGGCATACAGTGTCGAACTCTTACCGCTTCCCGTAGGTCCGGTGACAAGGACTATACCCTGGGGCTTGTCTATCATACTCACAACGGCGGTGTGATCCTTGGCGTTAAGGCCGATTTCGTGTATTGACAGGTTGGCCGCCGTGGGGTCCAAGACCCTCATGACGATTTTTTCGCCATAATGCGTGGGCAACGTTGAAACCCGGAGGTCAACTTCCTTGTTATCGAGTCTCAGCTTTATCCCGCCATCCTGTGGCACCCTGCGCTCGGCAATATCGAGCTTTGACATTATCTTTATTCTCGATATGGTAGGGTTTTGAAGGGCCTTGGCTAAATGTGTAAGGGTTACCATTATACCGTCCGTCCTCAAACGCACGCTGTAGTCCTTTTCGGAGGGTTCCAGGTGAATGTCGCTGGCCCCACTCTTTATGGCAGTGAGTAATATCTTGTTGACGAGCTTTATCACCGGAGGCGATTCACTCTCAGCCAACAGACTGCCAACATCAGGGGCTACCTCAATCCGATCGCTTTTGATATCCAGTATGCCTTCCGTTTTACCCTTGTCTTTGTTGTACTGTCCCTGGAGTTCATCAAAGTCCTCTGCCAGTGTGATCTCACCAGCCTTGCTGCCCAATATCCCTGTGTAGTATTGTCTTATGGCCTCTCTGATCTCCTTTGGGGTGGACAAGACCACATCCACGTCTCTGTTGGCGATATATTTTATCTCCCTGATGGCGTCGCTATCCATGGGGTTAGCCATGGCCACTTCAATGGCCCTTTTGCTTATATTTATCGGGAGCAATACATTTGCAAAAGCTATATCCCGGCTGATCATTTCCAGGGCCTTATCCGATACCCCTATCGTTTCAAGGTTTACGTATGGTATATTCAACTGCTGCGACAACGCCCTGGCAATATCTATCTCCGTGGCCAGATTAAGGTGTACTATAATGTCTCCGAGTTTCTTCTTTGTAGCCTTTTGTTTCTCCAGACACACTTTCAGTTGATCGGGGTGCAATATCCTCGCCTCTACAAGCAATTCTCCAAGTTTGAGCATTTTCTTGCCATGATAATGCTGCTGTATGGCCTTTCTGATCTCCGTGAGCGTTGAGACAACAGGGCTTACGTTCTTGCCGGTTACAAACGATATGTCCTTTATCGCACCCACGTCAAGGGGGTCACACATGGCTATGGTTATCGCCCTGCCGTCGGTTTTTAATGGAAAGACAAGGTGTTTTTCGGCTATCTTAGCCGGAAGCACCTGCAGAAGGTCCTTATCTATCTCCTCCCTGTCAAGCTCCCGATAGTCATAGCCCATGTTTTGTGCCAGACACTGAACGATCTCCATTTCGCTCGTATAGCCCAGGTCTATAAGAATCTTACCCAGCCTATGCTGCGTCTTCTTTTGTTCAGCAAGGGCGGTCGACAACTCTATTTGATTTATTACGCCTGCCTCAAGCAACACCTCACCTAATGGCTTCTTAGGCTTTTTTGGATTTTACACCCTGTACAATCATATAATTCTGCTCCTAACATATTTTGTGCTCAACGCTATCTATGCTAACACGACAGTTGGCAATTTGTAAACAACGCCAGCATTGCTATGTCGTCAAACTGAGGGGCCTCACCGATGAATGTCTTCAGGGCATATTCGATGCGGCCTACGAGTTGATTTGCACTACCGCCGTTATTTGCACTAAGCAGGCCCATCAGAGGATGCGCCGTAAATGATGCCTTTTTCATATCCCTGGCATCCGTTACCCCGTCGGTGTATAGAAAGATGCCATCGCCCTTTTTAAGCGATACGGTTTCCTTTATGTATTTAAAGTCATCCATAACGCCAAGGGGAAAACCTGACTCGATCTCCATTTCCCTTGGCCCTGTGGATTGGTACAGCATATATGGGGGATTGTGCCCGGCATTGCTGAAGGTCAGCTCTCCCGTGCGGACATCCAGAATTCCAAGGAAAAATGTCACAAACATCCCCGATTTCTGTGTGCAAAGCTCCTTGTTGAGTTCCGACAGGATCGTCTCAGGCGACGTATACAACCTGGCAACGGCCCTGAGGGTGACCTTGGTCGAAGACATTACAAGGGCGGCATGTATCCCCTTGTCGGATACATCACCGATGGCAATGCAGAGATGGTCGTCGTCCATCCCGAAGAAGTCATACAGGTCCCCGCCAACCTCCCGGGCCGGCTGAAGAAACGCAAAAATATCAACCCCGTATCTGGCCCCTACGGATGAAAAATCTACCGGCAGCATGTTCATCTGTATCTCATGGGACAACTTTAAGGATTGTTCCATCTTGTGCTGCTTGACACTATCGAAATACATCGAGGCATGAGCGCAGAAGATATCTATCAACTCCTTATCCCACCGGCTGATACCATTGCGGTTGTCTATGAACAGCAAGTTGCTGATATCGTTTCCGGTTCTCAGGCATGTGACGGCCTGTTTTTCGGTATAGATGTCGTTGTTGTCTTTAAATGCCTTCTTGATCATCGCAAGGGTCTGTGCACTGACAACATCTCTGACCCTCTTGTCCTGAGAGTTGTCATACAAACCGGTACCGCTGATAACCACGAGGTCCTCAATACTGTTGTCGGTCAGGAGGCTTGAGTACATGTCTGCCGGTGTATTGGTATCCAGCGTCAGGATCGAATTGAGC
>NZ_JABXWD010000171.1 GCF_019173545.1 Candidatus Magnetobacterium casense
CTTTTTAATCCTCAAATCTCTTATTTTTTATACAACTTGGCAATGCCAACAGCATGCCGTATAAATTATAAAATATTTGATGGACTATAGGGTATGCGGAATGTCGGTTGGACCTAACTGTCCCCTCTCCCTCGGCTGAGGAGAAAAGTTCGTATGCACCTGATTCAATGGTAAATACCTCAATGGTCTCAAACTCCGGCAGAACTATCCAGTATTCAGGGATTCTAAATCTTTCGTATATCTTTTTCTTGGTAACAGTGTCCTTAGCAACTGATCCCTTGGATACAATCTCACACACCAAGTCAGGCACTCCCCTGATCCAGTCCTGGAAGATACCCATGTTCTCTTTTCTGATAAACAAGATATCGGGTTGCAATCTTTGTTCGCCATCCTTGAGGATAACGTCAAGCGGTGAGCAGAAGACTTTCCCTGTCCTGGTCTTTTTTATGTGCTGGCGTATAAGGTCATAAATATTACCAACTATATCTTGATGCTTTCCAAACGGACTAGGCCCCATAACCTCCACCCCATTGATTATTTCGGTCAGGTCAAAATCTCTCTCTAAAATTTGTGTCTCCATAAATATATTCTACCACACAGAGTTGTGTTTTTAACAACCCCTTTTCTCCCTGAGTTACCACTTGCGGTCCAGGGAGCGCAGTTTGTCCTGTGCGCTCGTATAGCCAAGTTGTGCCGCTCTGGTCCAGTCTTCGATAGCCTTGTCATAGCGTCCATTTTTGTTGTAAGCAATGCCACGGTGGTAGTAGGCATAAGCATCCCGGGGGTCAAGTTCAATGGCCTTGGCATAATCAGCAATGGCCCTGTTCCGGTCCCCCTTTCTGCCCCAGACAGTACCACGATTGTTGTACGCACCAACATACCGCGGGTCTAACCCTATAGCCCTGGTGTAATCGGCAATAGCCCTGTCACATTCTCCGTTTTCAACCAAGGCAAGACCTCGGTTATTGTACGCCCAGGCAAATAGGGGGTTGATCTCAATCGCTTTGGTGTAATCAGCAATAGCGTTGTCGTATTCCATCTTTTCAGCCCAGGCAAGACCACGGTAAAAGTACACCTGTGCAGGACGCGGGTCTAACTCTATAGCCCTGGTGTAATTAATTATCGCTTTACCGTGGTCTCCCCTGTCAAAGCAGTCAAGACCACGCTTTACATACGCATCGGCATCCCGCGGGGTTATATCGATGTTGCTTACCTTTGGCCTGGTGTTGGCTGAGACATGAGAACTCGTTGCACCGTTGTCTGCCCTATAACCAATAGACGCTAAATACTCCCGCGCATGTTTGGAGCCTAGTTGTGCCGCCCTGGTCCAATCAGCGATAGCCCTGTCATGGTAGCCTTTCTTATCCCAGGCAAAGCCACGGCTAAAGTAGGCCCAGGTAAACTGTGGGTTTATTTCAATCGCCCTGGTGTAATCAGCAATTGCCTTGTCGTAGTTGTTTTTTTCAAGCCAGGAGAAAGCACGGAAGGAATACATCTCCGCCACCTGTGGGTTTATCTCAATAGCCCTGGTGAGATCAGTAATAGCCCTGTCGTGGTCTCCTCCTCTGCCCCAGGCTATGCCACGATTAAAGTACTCATTAGCATCCAACTGTCAGTCCCTCCACTATGTGAAACGCTTACTTTACCCCTGCCTCACAAGGTCACAGAGGCATTTCATTATCCTGATAGTATGTCGTATACCAGTTGACAAACGCCCTGATACCAACCTCTATGGGGGTTGACGGCCTGAAATCGACATCCCTTTCGAGGTCCGTGATATCGGCGTATGTCTCTTCTACATCGCCGGCCTGGATTGCCATAAAGTTTTTCCGGGCCTTCTTGCCAAGGGCATCCTCGATACATTCGATAAAGCGCATCAGGGCAACGGGTGCGTTGTTGCCGATGTTGTAGAGCCTGTAGGGGGCAAAGCTGGTTGATACACCACCGCTCCAGTGTGGATCAGGTTGGGCCACACGGTCTGTTATCCTGACAACCCCCTCTATGATATCGTCTATGTAGGTGAAGTCCCTGACCATCTTTCCGAAGTTAAACACGTCTATGGCTCTGTTGTTGAGGATTGCATCGGTGAAGAGAAAGAGCGCCATATCCGGACGTCCCCACTGCCCATATACCGTGAAAAATCTAAGCCCCGTACAAGGTATCCCGTACAGACTTGCATACGTATGTGCCATCAATTCGTTTGACTTCTTCGTTGCCGCATACAGTGATATGGGATGGTCTACGTTGTGCTCTACGCTGAAGGGCTTGTCCCTGTTTGCCCCATAAACGGAACTCGATGAGGCAAAGACAAGGTGTTTGACCCCGTTAAACCTGCAACCCTCAAGGATGTTGAGGAAACCGTTGATATTACTTTGTATGTAGGCATAGGGATTAACCAGCGAATATCTGACACCAGCCTGCGCTGCAAGGTTTACAACACAGTCAAAGGCCTCCGTCTCAAACAACGCCCGCATGGCATCCCTGTCCGATATATCCATCTTTACAAACCTAAACCCGACTCTGCCATAAATCTGTTTAAGCCTGTTTAATTTAAGATTGACGTCATAATAATCGTTGAGGTTGTCAATGCCAATAACGCTGCGCCCCATGTCAAGCAATCTCTTGCACAGGTGAAAACCGATAAATCCAGCTGCCCCTGTTACCAATATTTTTTTCATGCCCTATAGATTTTATCACTCCTTATGTTATTTCGTCTGAATGCATCCCGCGTATCAACTATTATACACCTTGCGTATTGCTCAATAAATGCATAATCAAAGACACTGTGGTCTGTTATAAGGAGTACCAGGTCTGATTCCTTTAACAATTCGGCAGTTAGTTCAACGCTCGTCATATCTATATCGGGATAATGCCGATGCCCACGACAGACGCCGACGTAGGGGTCATTGTAGCACACCTCGGCGCCATCCTTTATGAGCAACTGTATGATCTTCAGGGCGGGAGATTCCCTCTGATCGTCGATGTCCTTCTTGTAGGCTACGCCTAAGACCAGTATCTTTGAACCCTTTACAGATTTATTAAATTGGTTAAGCGCCCCTCTGACCTTTTCAACAACAAAAAAAGGCATGTGCGTGTTTATCTCCCCGGCAAGCTCAATAAACCTGGTTGGAAAGTCGTATTGTCTGGCCTTCCAGGTCAGATAAAAGGGGTCTATGGGGATACAGTGTCCACCGAGTCCGGGACCGGGGTAGAAGGCATGAAAACCAAAGGGTTTCGTCTTGGCCGCCTCTATCACCTCCCACACGTCTATATCCATAGCGTCAAAGAGCATCTTCATTTCGTTGACCAGGGCGATGTTGACGGCCCGATAGATGTTTTCCAGGAGCTTGGCCGCTTCGGCAACCTTTGTTGAGGACACCGCTATAGTTTTGGCAATTATCGTGTCATACAATGCCTGTGCAACGACCAGACAGTCGTGGCTATGGCCGCTCACCACCTTTGGAATAGTTGAGGTAGAAAAGCTGGTGTTGTTGGGGTCTTCCCGTTCTGCGGAGTAGGCCAGGTAGTAATCCACCCCTGCGACCAACCCCGTTTCATCCAGGATTGCCCGTACATCGTCACTGGTAGTACCCGGATACGTGGTGGATTCAAGCACTATCAGTTGACCCTTTTTGAGATGTTTCCCAATAAGCCTGGTGGAGTTAAATACATACGTCAAATCAGGTTCACGGTATTTATTAAGAGGTGTAGGGACGCAAATTATTATGCAATCCATATCAGCGAGGCCAGAAAAATCACTGGTTGGCAAAAACTGTTTGCCCGTAAACTGTTTGATACGATTGACGTCAATATGCTTGAGGTAGCTCTTTCCCTCTTTTAACAAACATACTTTTGCCTCATCAATGTCAAAACCCGTAACGTTAAATCCCGCCCTCACAAATTCAATAAGCAGCGGCAGTCCCACATAACCAAGACCGATAATTCCTATTTTTGCATCCCTGTTTCGTATTAGTTCAAGCAGCTTCATACGTCATCCTCATATTTTTTTCAGTATTATTACCGCATTGACCCCTCCAAATCCAAAGGAATTGGACATGACTGTCTTGACGGTCATTTCAAGAGGCTCTCTGACAAGGTTAATGGAGCACTCCGGGTCAGGTTCATCGACATTTATGGTTGGCGGTATGACACCCTCCCTGATGGTCATGGCTGAGGTGGCCAGCTCAAACGCTCCGGAGGCCGCCAGCATATGTCCGGTTGCCGACTTGTTGGCCGTTATGGGCAGGATATCCGCCATGTCCTTAAACACCTCTCGTATAGCCATTGCTTCAGAGAGGTCGCCCAAACGTGTTGAACTGCCATGGGTGTTGACGTGATCGATATCCCCGGTAGTCAAGGCAGCAATGTTGATGGCCTGGAGCATGGCCTTTGCCTGAGAGGTGTTGTTGGGTCTTACCTGATTGTAACCGTCGGAGCTGTTTGCATAGGCCACTATTTCGGCATAAACCTGGGCACCACGACCAAGAGCCCTGTCATATGTTTCAAGGATCAAGACCGCCGCACCCTCAGACAACACAAACCCGTCCCTCTTTACGTCAAAGGGCCTGGAAACATGACTGCGGGAGAGCGCCCTGCAAGCCTCATATCCCATAAAGCATATATCACACAGCGGGGCATCACTGCCCCCGCTAACGGCCACCTCTGCATAGCCATCACTAACCAGGCGGTATGCCTCACCAACGGCATTGGCCCCCGAGGCACAAGCATTCGATATACCCAACGTATACCCGCCACTGCCAAACACCTCGGAGATATAGGAGGCCGCCATCCCAGGCGTAGTACCGGACATCAGGTAGCTGGAGAGGCGTTTATGGGTGTTAATGTCTCTGAGTGCCTCGTTAAGGCGGGTTATTCCACCCCTGCTTGTTCCCATGATGACGGCACAGTGATGGATATCGGCACGGTCTGAGGCACGGTCTTCAAGTGCCATTGCGGCAGCCACAAGGGCGTAATGGACAAAGGGGTCTAGGCGCCTTCGCTGCTTCTCCGAAAGATAGTCCTCCCACTGAAGCTCCCCGTCAATCCTGCCACAGCCCCTGCCCTCAACGACATCCAATCCGCACCTGCCGCTGATTAACCCCTCCCAGGCTTGTCCAAAGTTATTGCCCAGGGGGGTTATCGCTCCGATGCCCGTTATAACAACACGTCTCTTCTTCATCCCCCCCCGTTTGTAGCTAAACCGATGCAGGGGTGCATGTCAGTGACCTCCAAACTCACCCTTAAGCTCCGACTCGTCATAACCCACGATCACTTTCTCACCCTTGTTTATGACAAGCGTGGGAAAGGTCTCACGCGGATTAAACCTCCTGACCTCACCCAAGAGCTTATCTCTCGAGTCAAGGTCAACCAGATCAAGCTCTACAAGCACATATTCTATCTTGTTTGTATCAAGCAAATCCCTTGTCTTCTTACACGCCGGACATGTGCTTAAGGCAAAGAGGACTATATTTCTCATTTACTACCTCCATAATTATAGCCGGCTGGGCACTAGACTAACCCCCGATTAACTTTACAGTAGCGGCATGGACATCGTTATAAGCGGTTGGATGCGCCTTAATGGCACCCTTTTTGTCAATCCCGGTAAAGAACAAGTCTTGATGTTTGCCAACACTGATGGTCCTGAAAAAAGCGGTTGCCGTGGCCCCCGCTGACTTGAATCCGACCTCCTTCTTCATCCCGCCAACCAGAATTACGAGTCCCTCTCTGACATGTTCGGTATCTGCAATTGGCCGATTCAACAAGTACTTCTCACACCACAGGGCCTGAGTTCTGTCGATGAGACACTTGACCTGTGCCGGCAGACCAAAGAAAAACACAGGGCTGGCCAGTATAAACTTGTCTCCCTCATATATTGCCCTGTAGACCTCTGCCATGTCGTCGTTGACAACACATACACCAGTGTCATCGCATCCGCCACAGTTGCTGCAGGGGGCGATATCCATCATGTGAGGTTTAAAGATGGTCATCTGCACCCCCACCTCTTTTATTGCCCCCACGGCCACATCCAGTAACAGATCGGTATTTCCACCAGCCCTGGGGCTAGATTGAAAAATTACAACCCTCATTGATTAGTGCAGCGCCTCAAAGACCTTTCCAACCAGGTCTGCCGATGGCTTAAGCGTCTTGTCGCCATCCTTCTGCCACTTGGCCGGACAGGCTTCCTCACCGTGCTTTGACAGATAGGTGTTGGCCTTGAGTTTGCGCAGCACTTCGTCGAAGTTTCTGCCGAGGTTGTAGAAGTTTATTTCGGAATTTAATAGTATACCATCAGGACTAATAATAAAGGTACCCCTGAGGTCCAGGCCATTTGCCTCGTTATAGACGCCAAAGAGCCGCGACACATAGGCCGTATGGTCGGCGCCCATGATGTGCTTTACATTGGCCAGCGATTTCTCATCCCTCTGCCAGGCCAAGTGTACGAACTTGGTGTCCGTACTGATGGTTATGACCTCTGCACCCAGCTTTTTGAACTCTTCGTAGCGTTCCGCAATTGCCTCAAACTCCGTGGCACATACAAACGTAAAGTCCGCAGGGTAGAACACCAGCACGACCCACTTACCTTGCTCCGTGAGGTCCTCCAGGGATACCTCTGCAAACTGACCCTTTGCCGGTTCATAAGTCTCCAGTTTAAAATCCGGAACCTGCTGACCAACCCTCAAACTGCAACACATGTCGTCCATGTCATCATCAAAATCTTCAGACATCAGAAAAACCCTCCTTTTTTTAGCCCCGGTCACTACCAGGACAATAAATATATCATAGGGGGACACACTAGCCCCCCGGTATACGTGGATTACTCGTTTACGGTAATCTCCTTTGTAGCCTCCCATTGGCCATGCAGGTTGCATCTTTCCACAACCCTCAGAGTGGTAGTGCGGTGTTTGCCGCTCTTAAGCAGCGTTACCGTGGCCTCCGGTTTTGTAAACACCGGCGTCAGGTCTATTCTGACGTTGAAGTTTTGACCGGAATACACGTCTATCCACTGGATATGATGGGCCTCCTCCATAACGTGCGGGATTGCACCCACCTTGATGATTACTTTAAAAGGCTCACCGGACTTCACGACATCGGGACATTCAATGACCGGCATATGCTTCTTTTCCGAATCGGTCAGATTGTTTAGGTCTGCGGGTTTGTTTATTCCGCAAAACAGGCTCTTTTCAGACATCTCACTGCCTCCTTAAAATCTTATGCCTCTTCAAAGGCTTCTTTTGGGGCATTACATACAGGACAAGTATAATCATCAGGGAGATCGTTGAAACTTGTACCCTCCTTTGACTCA
>NZ_JABXWD010000172.1 GCF_019173545.1 Candidatus Magnetobacterium casense
GCTATGTCTGAGCAGTGAACGGCTCCGCACATATTGACGCAGCAGGCAACGGCTATTCTTACCCTGTTGGCCAGACTTTTCTCCGTAAAGTACTCGTGCAGCTCGTCCATGATGACCTTGACCAGACCGGAGGCATCAGTGGCGGCTGAGTGACAGTGTATCCAACCCTGGGTGTGGACTATGTTGCTGATACCCGGTCCGATACCGCCAACCATAAAGCCTCTGCTCTTGAGATCGGCAATGAGGGGAGCTATCTTGCTCTCTGCATCTACAAAGAACTCTACGTTGTTTCTTGTGGTAAAACGCAGATGGCTGTCGCAGTGTTTCTCCGCTACGTCTGCTATTACACGGAGCGTGTCAGTTGACAAAAGCCTTGGTGAGGCCACTCTGACGGTATATATCTTATCGCCAGTCTCGCTGACGTGAACCATTGACCCTGGGGTGAGTACCTCGTGGTACTTCCATTTGCCGTAGTTCTTCTTTATCACCGGGTGTAAGAACTGCTCGTAATTGGGTGGACCAATATCCGTTTGTCTCTGTGGTAACTCTGACATAAGTATAAAACCTCCTTATCAAAAAGTTGTGATAGATTTATCTTTTAATGTCTTCCTCAGACCAGAAGAAGAACGGATCCCTACGCGGCTCTTTAACCATGGCTGCAACCGGTGTAATGTTCAGGTCTTTCAAGAAGCGCGGGAAGCTGACTCTTTCGATAAGCTCGCCGATTCTCTCACGGTTCTTGCCGTTTTCATCCCACCATTCCCATATCTTGCCAACCAGCTCGTAGAACTCTTCATACGGCGGCTCCATCTTCATAAATGGTACGATGACCCATGACATCAGGGCACCAGTAACAATGGGGGCCTTGCTGCCTAAAAGGATTGTTGCTCCTTGTTCCTTGCCCGGTCTCAGTGCCTTTGGCATCCTGGCAAGGCAGTGCATACACCTGCTGCAGTTGGAGTTATCGATCTTAAGCTCGTCGCCAGCCATCTGCATACAACCGGTTGGGCACATGCCGATGACTTCAGCCTGGATGTCCATTTTGCCCTTGTAGTTTTTGACTTCGGCTTGGTCTATCTGTATGTCACCCTTCCAGGTTCCAATGATGGACATGTCGGCACGTGCGATGGAGGCGATACAGTCAACGGCGCAGCCTGCCACCTTGAACTTGAACTTGTAGGGGAATGCGGGTCTGTGCATCTCATCCTGGAAGTGGTGGGTGATGTCGTTGGTCAGGTGCATGGTGTCGATGTTGGCCCACTCACACCTAGCCTTACCAACGCAGCAACTGGGTGTTCTCATTGCCGAACCGGAACCTCCGAGGTCCCAGCCTCTTGAGGAGAACTCCGCAAAAATTGGTTCCAGACTTTCCGTCTTGGTACCCAAGAGTACCAAGTCGCCAGTGGAACCGTGCATGTTGGTCAAGCCGCTTCCGTACTTGTCCCATATGTCGCATACCTGCCTGATGGCAGCAGACGTATAGAAGAATCCCGATGGACTGTTAATTCTGACCGTGTGGAAGTGTGCCACGCCGGGGAACTTCTCCGGAATATCGGAGTATCTGCCGATAACTCCACCGCCGTAACCCCTCACGCCAACGATTCCGCCGTGCTTCCAGTGGGTCTGCTTTTCCTTGAAAGAAAGCTCCACCAGACCGAGCAAATCGGCAGCCATGTCCGAGTGTCCGGCTGCTTTTTCCATCTCTGTGACGAAGCTCGGGAAGGCGCCCTTCTTTAGCTCGTCCAGTAACGGTGTTTCGTACTTCTTACCCATGTAATACCTCCTTATTTAAATATATATAGAGATTCCGCCAAAATCCCATTTCCTAATGAGACCCTTAATCTACCTAGATCATGATAGTTGCTTTTAGCAAGTACATATGATATATACTACTACCTTGTCTATATATTATAATAATCTATCCACATGAGATTTTAGCCACATGATTATAACATAGTTTATGAAAATTGTAAAGCTGCAATTAAATGGTTTCAAGTCTTTTGCAGAAAAGACATCTTTTACCATGCACTCGGGGGTCACTTGCATCGTAGGTCCCAATGGCAGTGGCAAGAGCAACGTTGTGGATGCCTTCCGGTGGGTGCTGGGTGAGCAGAGCGCAAAGACCCTCAGGGGGGATAAGATGGAAGAGGTCATCTTTAGTGGCACCTCCGACACGGCCCCCAAGGGCATGGCCGAGGTCACCCTGTCGCTGGCCGACATCAGGGGCACCGAAACATCCGACATCGAGGTCTCCGGCAACGGCTCTGGTAAACCATCCGGCAACGGCTCTGGTAAACCATCCGGTAACGGTTCCGGCAAACCATCCGATAACGGCTCCGACAAACCATCCCCCGACAAATCCGCCTCCGGTTCGGACATCGTCGATGTGACCAGGAGGCTGTATCGTTCCGGTGAGAGCGAGTACTACATCAACAAGACCAGGAGTCGCCTCAAGGACGTGCGTGAGTTGTTTCTGGATACCGGCCTTGAGGTAAAGAGCTACTCCATCCTGGAGCAGGGCAGGATCAGCGAAATACTCAACGCAAAACCTGCCGAACGCCGGTTTCTCATAGAAGAGGTTGCCGGGGTCATGAAGTACAAGGTGCGGAAGTCTGAGGCAATGACAAAGCTGCAGCGGGCCGGTGCCAACCTTGAACGGGTAAACGACATCGTCAGCGAGGTAAAGCGTTCGGTGGGGTCGTTGGAGCGGCAGGCAAAGAAGGCCGAAAGGTACAAGGCCCTCGTTGACCGCCTAAGCTCGATAGAATTGCGTGTTGCCAGGCGTGACTACGATGCCCTTGACAATGCTTATAAGGCCCTCGATCTGCTCCATGCCAAATACTCCGCCAGACTTGCCGAACTCGCCACCGAAGTTGCGCACAACGAGGAGTTGAAGGCCAGACACGGCGCCATCCTTAGGGACAAGAAACAGGTCATGGATAAAACCCTCACGGCGATATCGGAAATGGAAAAACGCCTCTCCGGTACCGAAAAGGACATGGCCGTCAAGGACTCTGCCCTGAGCAACATCCTCAGTCACATCGAACGCCTCAGCGCCCAACAGGCCGACTACCTCCAGCAACAATACGAGACCATCGACAGGATGGAGGAACTCTCCGAGGTTGAGCTTGAGCTGCAACGTGAGATCGAAACCGTCGAGGCAGAGTATCAGGGCGATAAGGCCAAAATCGATGGTATCGAACAGACGTTTGCTGCCATCGAGGCGGAGGTCAGGGACAAGAACCGGGACTTTTATCAGCTCTCCGAGCAGATCAGTAACGTCCGCAACGAAATATCCACGCTCCAGGGTCATCTGGGGGCGTTGCAGCAGAAGAAGGAGTCCTCCGGGGGGTTCTTCAGGGGTGCGCAGCAGACGCTTAACAAGCATGAGGGCGACATCGAGGCCACACAAAAGGACATCGCCACCACTCAGGAGGAGTTGGCCCTGACCACGGAGCGAAGGCAGTTGTTGACCACACAACTAAAGCAGTCGGACATGTCGATAGAGCGTCTGAGGCAGGGAATCTCTGCCAAACGTGAGTCGATTGCCTCCGACAGGGCCAGGCTCAAGTCCCTGCAGGAGGTAACCGCCAGTACGCTGCATGAAAAGGACTTTGGCGGCTTCATAAATATCGTGACAACGCTTTCTACAACCCTGGAGGTGCCAAAACAGTATGAGGTAGCCGTAGAGAGCGCCCTGGCGGACAAGGTCATGGGGGTAATATTTGGCACCGTGGACGAACTCAAGAGTGCGGTGGCATTTATCAGACAGCGTGCGTGGGACAGGACGGCGCTGATTGCCCTGGAGTTATATCCCTCCTCTGCTCCACACCCCTCCCCTGGCCCCTCCCACAAGGGGAGGGGGACAGAAGACGTGGGAGGTGTTACCGCTGGCGACGTCATGGCGTTGGATGTGATCAAGGTCGATGGCGCATACGGAGCGATAGTCAACCAACTCTTGGGGGACTTTGTCATCGTCAGCGACATTGACAGGGCGTTGGAGTTGTTCATGGGCAATGGCGATGGCTGGGGCAGGCATTATGTAACGCTTGATGGTGATGTCCTGGACTGTAGCGGGGTGCTCACTACGGGTAAGGGCACCGACGTGCTGCGGCATCTGAGGACTATCCGGGAGTTGACGGAGGGTCTTGTTGTCAGTGCCGAGGCGCTTGACGTCCTTGAAAAGGGGCTTGCCGCTGCCATTTCGGAGCGGGACTGGCTGCGCACGGAGCAACAAGAGGTGCAGGAGCAACAGGCGTCCCTGGACAAGGAGGTGTCCATATTTCGCCTCAACCTCAAGAAGCTCACCGAAGAACGTGACAGGCTAGCCAAAAAGATGCACTACATGGAGGTAGAGGCGCAGCAGACAGAGCAGGAGCTACAGAGTGTGGTTGCGGCCATCACGGAAAAGACTGAGCATCAGAACATGCTCAACGTCAGGAAGGATGAGACAGCCGTATATCTCCAGGGGCTTCGTGACAACCTGTCCTCGCACAAGGCGCTGATAGACACCACCCGTGCCTCCCTGACGGACAAGAAGGTAGCCCTGACGGCCAAAAAGGAGCGTCTCAAGTCGGTTCAGAAGGAGTCCTCCTCCCTGCGCAGGGCGGCAGAGACCATAGCCGATAAGCTCTCCGGCATTGCCCGGGAGTCCGCCACACTAACGGCCAACAGGCAGGAGATGGCCAATGATATTGAGTTTGGGGCAGTGGACCTTCAGAAGTTATCGCAGGAGGTAGCGGTCTTACGTCAGCGGGCTGCGCAGGAGAAGGACGTCATCAACGTCGATATACACGCCCTTGGTGAGATCGACCGGACGCTGACTCAATTAAGGCGTGACACCGATATCATGAAAGAACAGCTCAACGAAACCGACGTACAACGTATGCAGCATAGTCTCAGGATGGAAAACATCAGGACGTCTGTTGCCGGCATATATGACAAGGACGTCCTTGAGGTTGAGCTGCAACCGTTAGAGGAAGGCGAGGAGGGGATGGTCGGTGAACTCAAGCGTAAGATAGCCGATATTGGTGCGGTCAACATGGAAAGCATCCAGGAGTACGAGGAGCTAAAGGTGCGGTACGACTTTCTGTTGGCCCAGCAGGAGGACCTCCTGAAATCGATAGCGGAGTTGGAGCAGGTCATAGCCAGGATAAACTCCACGACGCGCAAGATGCTTACGGAGTCATTTTACGAGCTTAACATCAAGTTTAACGAGACGTTTCAGGCGTTCTTTGGCGGTGGCAAGGCGGAGTTGGCGTTGACCGATCCCTCAAACATCCTGGAGTCCGGCATAGAGATAGTGGTGCAGCCTCCTGGCAAGAAGCTCCAGAACATAAATCTGCTCTCGGGTGGGGAGAAGTCGTTGTCAGCGTTGTCGTTGATCTTTGCCGGGTTTCTGATAAAGCCCACGCCCATGTGCATCCTCGATGAGGCCGACGCCGCCCTGGATGAGAGCAACACCCGCCGGTTTTCCGAAACCCTCAGGGCACTTTCGGACAAGACACAGTTTATCGTCATCACCCACAATCGCGCTACGATGGAGATAGCCGATTACATCTACGGCATAACCAACGAAACTGCCGGCATGTCAAAGGTCATCTCCATGCAGTTGAGCTGAAGAAGAAAGAAAAGGCAAGAAGGGGAGCGGCTCCGCTTCTTGGCGCTCCAGGTCGCACCTGGCTCCCCTCAGACCCCTCCCGCAAGGGGAGGGGCGAGGCGCCCCGGCCACGAAGAAGTCCCCTTGACCCCATTAAACAACAAGATACCTTTTTGGATGCAACTTGGTTGAGTTTTCATTAATTGACTGACATTCAAAAAACGGAGATTGAACGCAGACTTGCCGCCTACTACAAGAATCGTGATGCCGGGGATAGTTGGGAGAATGTAAAAGATAGAATATTAAATCCTAAAAGAAGTCCCATTGACCCTGTTCTGTTGAACTACACGGGCGATTCCCATTTAAAATCAAGATAATAGCTTATGGTTTTAAAATCATCGGTGTTAAATGTCCTTAGTGTAGAACCTATCTGTCGTGCTGTAAGTGCTATTAATATGTCGTTTGTAATATAACGGAGACCTCTTATGTCATAGTTTTTTTCGTTTTTCAGGAGGCTTAAAATCTCTCCTGCCTTTAGATAATCATATAGTGTCGGAGTAACAAATCTTGTTGTTTTTCTTGCGGTCTTGAAAAGTTTGTCAATGTCTGAAATAGCTTTTGATGTAAATGCACCAGCCCTGAGTTCCATGATAACTACACTGCTTATAAATATACACTCTTCCTTTCTGAATAGTACATCATCATCTATTTTATTTGCAGCCCAATCTATATAAACATTGGTATCGTAGATTACCTTAATCATAAACAGCTTCAATACCGCCAATGCCTTTCATTGACTTAATCGCTTCTCTTATTTGCCCTTCATCTATTATGTAACCCAGTGCTTTTTCAACGGTTTCACTGTCCGTTTTTGTATCCAGTATTTTTTTTGCCCTTTCAAGCAAGATAGGGTCAAGCTTCAGATGTTTATTAACTTTTCTCTTGTCCATTGCTTCCTCCATTGTGTACCAATTGATTGTATGTTATAAAAATAATGAGCAAAATGTCAAAAAAAAACTCTGCCTTCTGCTTCATGCAGGACCACCCAATGTTGGTGTACACACTTGAGGGAAGAAAGAACAATTTTTTATACCGCCCATTGCATATTGCCATTGCCGGGCTAAAGATTATTGCCCCATGTTCCGATATCATAATCTATGGTGTGTAGATTGGGGATAATGTCACCGGCAGGGATGAACAAAAAAGAGTCGGTTCAGAGATACCACGATTCTGGCATGGCTTTTGCTATATCTCTTGTATGACCTGATCTCAACAATGACAACGGCCAATAAAAAAATCAACGCATATCAGACACGGATGCTAACCTTCAATGGCAAAGACATATCACTGGATACAAACATGATAGGCAGCATACCTGAGGTGGCCCCTAAGGCAAGCCTGTATGGTGTCTATGGCGCCTCGATTGTTATCACGAGTGAGAGTACGGTAGACCCGGTTGGTCTGAGTTGTGGCAGCGTTCCGATGGCCTGCTTCCAGGGAAATACGCTTCCCAAGCGCAACCTGGTCGGCTATCTCTGTAGGTCAAACAACTTCGGAGCAGTGGGCGGCACGGCTATATACACATACTAGGCGCTGACGGCTTTGACGGCAATGGGGACATCCCTGTTGCCGTTGGGCTGAAAAAGGAATAACTTACTCAAAAAAATCCCTTCAAGTCCTCTACGGA
>NZ_JABXWD010000173.1 GCF_019173545.1 Candidatus Magnetobacterium casense
TTTCGCAGGAATGACAATTACAGCCGTTTTCTAAGTGTGTCATTTCTTGCTTGACCAGGAATCCAGTATACGTAAAAGTATAGTTACCATGAAATATAAAGAAGATACGAATAAGCGTATAATGAAATGACACAGGTTTTTTCAGGCATGATATTTGAGTGTGAAATAATGGGGTCAAGGGGACTGGTCCCCTTGCAGGAGGGGTCTGAGGGGAGGGCGGAGCCGCTCCCCTTCTTTTTTTTTTCAGGGGGGGTGAACTATTACGAATGAGCCTTATGTTTTAGAGGGTGCAGGTTAAGGGCGTGCAGGCATTTTTTTTGGCAGATATATACATCCTGACTATTATTCCAGTCCATGGGTTTAAAAGACAATACCTTCAGGGCATTGTTAAAATGCTCCGAAAATAACTTCTTTACAAATGATTCGTCAAACCATGACAAACCGTAATTTGCATCATACGTATAAGGGACAAAGCAGTAATCAGAGTTATTAAAGCTATTTTCGATTTTGTGAGATAATCTCTTAAAACGTCTTCCGAAGTTTCCGGATTTTGCCCTCTCAACTTCATGTCTGCCGTGACCGGTGAAAATTAAAATGCCGTTTTCCGACAACATTTCATGAAAGACTTCTATCAAACTCACGGAAGTATGTTCATCAAGGTGTGTGAAGACTGAGCATACAATGATTATATCGCATGTCAAGGATTTTACTGCATTCATATCAGACAGGGGGGTAACTCCAAACTCTGCGGCACAATATTTGGGTGCTTCAGGGTCTGCGTCGTAGACGTGAATCACCTTCGGCGCAAATCTCCGGGCCAGGTGTCTGGTCACTCTGCCGTATCCACAGCCGAAATCAAGGATACATCTGATGTCTTCTATACGCATACTCGATGTCGATAAGGCTTCGGCTACATAATCAGCCCCCTGTTGTCCACACTGGTTATAATGTCGCAGATGTTCCTTTGATTTTGTCAGCAACTGTGTATCGTTTGGATGAATCCTCCCGTTGACTTCAGAGTGGAATTGGGGACTTAGAAGTTTCAGGATAGAGAGTTTGGTTTTTTTCAGGAAGTGATAGAGGGGTGGTACCTCTCCGAGCATCTGTAAAATATCATTGATAAGGCCTTCCTTGTTGATAAAATCTTCTTTGAGAACTTTCATCTCAACCTCCTTGAAATGTAATAGTTCAGCTATACAATTAAATGTTGTGTATAATCAACCCAATGTCAACAAGGTAAGAAGGGGTCAAGGGGGCTGGCCCCCTTGCAGGGGGTTCTGAAGGGGGGCGGAGGGGGTGGGGCACCCCTGCCACAAACCGCCCCTTTCTTTCCTTCTTATTAGGGGGGTGAACTATTACCTTGAAATTAACCTGACAGCGTCATTGCGGACAGCATAACACACCTGTTACGTCATCGTCAAGTTGTTGGTTGGTGCCTCTTTACTTTTTTCGAAAGATATTCAACAGCCATTAAGGCTGCCAGCAGTGTCACACACACATACCCCGACAATGACATAACCCTTAGCACACCGGCCGGCGTATCGTGAAATGCAAATATCCCTGCCACCTGCCCAATGGCACACAGCAGGGTCACGTATGCAAGGCCGGTCTTATTCCTGGCGATGTTGTAGTTGAGCAGCACCATGATCAGCGCCACTGGGAGCATGGTCATGGCATAAAGGCCAATCAGCTTTGACGCCGGCATAAACTTTGCCCCAAAAAAGATCGATATGATCAGCTCGGGGATGCTATAAAGAATAACGGCTCCCCCCCCTGACAGGACGAGGGTTAAGCCCAGCGCCTTTGCAATTAAGGCTATGGTACTTTCGGCCCTTGCCCAACTGGAGGCAACCATCGGAAAGAGCGATGTGACAATGGCAGCAGGTACATGTATCACCGACTTGCCTATGATTGCCGCAGAGCTGTAAATGCCTGCATCGGTGGGGGAGAAGAAATACTTGATAAGGACCAGATCAATCTGTGAAAAGAGCGAAAATGCCAGGTTTGCCGCGGTCACCGGCATTAAAAAGGACAGTGACACATCGGAGACATCCTTGCTGTGGTTGCTCACGGGGCATTTGGTGGTTTTCAGCTCCGACCTTATCGACATATCTGAGACGTAAACCGTTAAGACATACGATAACATTAATCCCGCCATGATCCCGCTGAGTCCCATCCCAGCAGCGGCAAGCGCCACGCACAGGGCGTACTTTAAAAAACTCGATCCTGCCACCGTCAAAGACAACATGCTGAACCGGTGGAGACTCTGCAGGATGGCAGAGTTTATCAGAACCAGCACGTATACGGTAATAGCGATGAATAACAAAACGATCGACAACACATCATCGATCTTTAACATACTACCGAGCCGCCTTGAAGACACGACTCCGATAATAGACGTTACAACACCCACGATTAAGACTCCCCTGTAGGTACTTGCAATTATCCCTTTGACTATATCGTAGCGGCCAAGGGCAATGTTATGCGACAGACGCTTTGTCAGAAACACCGTGACACTGTACACAGGAGAGCTTAACAGTACGATGATCGACATCAGGGTGTTCATTTCCCCGTAGGTTGTGATATCCAACATCCTGCCCAGTGTGAGCTGGAACAGATAGTTGATGATGTTGGCGGCCATCATGCCGGCAAACAAGAGGGAACTGCTTTTGAAAAAGCCGTCTGTTTTACTCAAATTTTCTCAAATTACGGCCTTATTGCTATAGATCTATTCACTACTTTCCACGACTTGCCGCAAGGCTAGAAAGGCTTCCTTTAATGTTCGACTTACCGCTGAATCCGGTTCGCTCAATACAAGGTTCTGATAGGCATTAAGGTAATGAACACGGATGCGGTGAAACAGATGCAAAAAGTGTCGCAGAAAACTGATACTATCAAGAATAGCTATTTCGATGCCACCGGTTTCTTCATAAAATTTGGCTGCATACTCGCGAACATCCGGTTCTATTGCATCAGTTGTAACAAAAATGTAATTATTGATTCGTCTTGGTGCCTTGGTAATCTTTATAATGGCGTTGTCGATATCACCATTGGTTACTCGTTTCATTTTCATTTCGTAGACAGTTACGATAGAGTCATCTCCCACAAGGCATATTTCAACGTCTCCCATTGAGCCTGTTTGCAAATCTGCGGCGTTATGTACATTAAGAGGCAAGACCTTTTCGCCAATAAACTCTTCAACAGATTTATAGGCTGCGGCAACAATCAGAACCGGCAAACGGCTTGAATTCTTACAGGCAAGATGTTGACTGACAAGAGAGACTATCGCTTCTGATGACAACGGTAAAGCACCTTCGGTGTGTTTTAGCGCATTAATTAATGAATTCATGCGTGCCATATTTTCATCTCGTATATTTAACAACACACGCACGATCTCTACAAAGAGTTCACCGGCAGTTATTCTATTGTTTGCAACGTCCTCCAGCAGTTGTAATGTCGTCCTGTAAAGCTCTCTTGGCCTGCCAATAATCTCTCTATCTGATGTCAAAGCCTGGTCAATATTGCGAAGCGCAGGCGTTAAGAACGCCGTTGTACTATTACAAGGCAACCGATGGTTATTAATAAAAGGGGTGAGATACTGTTCATCATAAGTGCGTCCTGAAAAACAATCAGTTCCGCCAATTTCGGTATAAGGCTTACGCAGGTCAACATCGGGGTTAATCAACTTTCCTAAGAGACAAGACATGAGTAAACGTACACCAGCGCGATTGCTCATGCAGCGGCAAACATAATCTACCCCTTGGCGTATCTCTTTGTCATTGATCTGTGATTTTTTCAGAGTCGTATTGGCACGCTCATAGATACCCTGTAAAATATGCTCAGGTGTTTGTTGTGGTGTCATTCAAAGAGCCTTTCTTGCTTTATAGGATTAAAATTTGTCCATAAAACTTCTTGACGGGTACCTTTGGTAGAATGTATAGTTTTATCCACGCCCATAGTTTTAAACCAGCGCACTGGAGAGAAAAGTTCATCCATCAGTGGATGGGCATATCCGGAGATTGCAACCTTACCACAGCATTCATTTACAGTTTTGGCAAATTCACGATGTTGACCTTCATCCATTTCAAAGCCGTATGCCTTGGTATCACAACGCGCTGCGTGCAGATATGGTGGGTCGCAGTAAAACAGTGTCCCTGGTGCATCGTAGAGCTTTATTACCTCTACAGCAGGGCGATTTTCAATCTGTACACGGATAAGACGCTGCGCTATATCATATAGTGCATCAACGCCGCCTAACCAGCGGGAGACAACGCCAGACATGCCGGAGCGACTTGTGTCTTTACAATTGGCCCAGCGCCCAAGTGAGGCTGTTTGAGCAAGACCGGTTCTTGTCTGACGGGCTCGTATATAAAAACGCCTGGCACGTTCAACATCACTGATGCCAATGGTCGGGCTATAAATGGCATGGCAATATTCCTCGCGTGAAAAAGGGGTCAAGGCAATCGTCCGGGTAAGTTCCTCATATTGATCACGCAAGACACGAAAAAAATTGACTACGTCACCATCTATGTCGTTGTATGTCTCTACAGGTGAAGGAGCACGATTGAGCAACACTGCACCGGAGCCTCCAAATGGTTCACAGTAGTGATGGCACTCCGGTAACAATGGCAGCAACCAGTGAAGGTGTGAGAATTTGCCGCCATACCACCCAAACACAATCCTATGGCGACTTCTCCGTAGACAGATTACATTTGAATGATCCGGTAATCTTTCTTCATCAAGGTAGATTGGGGATACACCACGTTTGTTTTGCTTCAATAGTTTATCCATAGAGTTTTGTTGGGGGCATTAACAATGGCATCTGTTTTACTCAAATTTTCCTATGCAGAGGCAGGCGTTTTGTCCGCCAAAGCCAAAGGAATTGCTTAGAACCCTCCTGTGTTGTTTGTGTCGTGCCTGATTGGGGACATAGTCGAGGTCGCACTTTGGGTCGGGGTGTTCGTAGTTGATCGTGGGCAGGAGCGTGGAGTGGTTGATGCCCATGATGGACAGGATTGCCTCGATGGCCCCGGCGGCGGCGATTGTGTGGCCTAACATGGACTTGTTGGAGCTGACCGGGATGTCCTTGGCCGTGGAGCCAAAGACTTGTTTGATGGCCAGTGTTTCGGTCAGATCGTTCTGTACGGTGGAGGTGCCGTGTGCGTTGATGTAGTCGATGGCATCGGGCAGGGGGGTTGTTGAATCCGGCTCAAGGAGATTGGCGTCTCTGAGGGCAGCACGCATTGCAAGTATGGCGCCTTCGCCCTTGGGATGTGTATCCGTGATCCTGTATGCGTCAGCCGATGAGCCATAGCCCAGTATCTCTCCATATATGTGGGCACTTCTTGCCATTGCGTGTTCGAAATCCTCAAGGACAAGGGCGCCGGCGCCTTCGGACATCACAAAGCCGTTGCGGCGTCTGTCAAACGGGCGGGAGGCCTTCTGTGGTGAGGCGTACTTTTGTGCCAGGGCCTTAATTAGGACAAAACCCACAAACCCCGTGTAATCCAGACAGGACTCGGCCCCTCCGGCTATCATGACCCGTGCCCTGCCCTCCCTGATCAGACACACGGCCTCGCCAATGGCCTGCGCTCCGGCAGCACAGGCGCTTGCAACCGCAAGGTTTGGACCGCTGAATCTGAAGGCCGCCGCTATAAGGGCAGAGGCCACATCGGGCTTTCTCTTGAAGAAGTTAAAGATGGGATATCCCCCCGTCCGCTCCAACGCCCTAACGTCCCAATTGCCCTTGCCGTCGTAGAACCTGTGCAGGAACATCATATCCTCAATGGTGGGATTTTGGCCGTGGTTGCCCAGCGATACGCCAATGCGCCGGGGCTGTTGTTGTTGCACCTGCAATCCGGCCATCCCAACGGCCTCAAGGGTGGCTGCAAGCATCAGGATATCGCTGCGTGTGGCGAACTTCTCCAGGCGGCCATCGTATCTGACGTGTGCCTCACAGAGGGTCTCTTTGATGGCGGCAAGCCAGGCCGTGTCTATTTCTCCGCCGATGTTCGTGGGCAAGCCGCTTGTATCAAAGGACGTTATTGCCCTGATCCCCGAGGCACCCTGGCAGGCGTTGTCGAAGGTCTCCTGTGCATTGCGTCCCAGAGGGGTTACCATGCCATAGCCGGTGACGACTACACGTCGCTGTGACATCAGAATATCTTATGCTCCTGCTGCACCGTAGTGAGCCACTCCTTGATGAGGTCATCACCCGTGCTGTAGGCAGCGCCCTGTCCACATCCGGAACACTCAACAAGGGCGCCATCGTTGCACCTGTACTGGGCAGCGCCACACGAGGCACATTTCTCGGGCAACGTGGCCAGTATCTCCTTGACCCCCCTGGCGATGGTGGCAACCGTTATCAGCGGGGGCACCTGGTCCATGTCCATGCCGGCCCGCAGGGCATCTGTCTCATCGCCGAGTCTTATGCGCATGAGTCTGACGGCCTTTTCCGTGAGCTGGCCATTTTCGTCTATGGCAGCGCCCTCGCCAAACATCTCTTCCATGTGTTCAAGGATGAAGTGGCGTGCCATCTTTATCCCAAACACCTGTTCAAGGCGATAGTTAATATCAAGGAAGTCAAGCGACTCTGCTCCCAGGTCCCGTACCAGCGAACTCTCTGGCGTTATCTTTTCCGTATCAATACTGAGGGTTTGGGCGATGGCCTTTTTGACCTCATCCATGACCCTGGTGTCATCAATAAATCCGGCATCAATAAATTCCTGCGTCATACGATCTCCATTTATTTTAGTTTCTCACCTTACGCACAGTGTACAAGGCTATATGGCATTGATTTTTTTTACGCTAAGGCATTGTTTCTCTGCGTAGCATGAAGATATTAAGATTCCAAACTACTGCTGTGTCGTTGTAAGTGTATGTTTATTCCGATGAGAATTAACGTTTTACAGTCTGACAACATAATAACGTTTAGCACGTTCATAAGCCTCTGCCTGTTCCAGTGCGATCCTTCTTAACTCCTTATAATAGTCCTCCGTTGGCATATAATCAAAAATCTGATCATCGTTAGTTGCACCCTTTGCCTTTTTGCAAAACTCCTCCCACATCAAATCATTTTCTTCCGTATTCTTATCCATAAACGCAATCTCCTATATCTTATTTAGTAAACTATACTTTTGCACTTTTTTATTAACTGGCTTTTTATGCGGTTTTTGAAAATGGATTCCCGTTTTCACGGGAATGACAAGAAATGGTATTTTGCGCCCATCTGTGTC
>NZ_JABXWD010000174.1 GCF_019173545.1 Candidatus Magnetobacterium casense
GGAATCGGGGGGTGGAGGAGGTGTTGGTTCCGGCGCCGTTGGTACTGATATTGGTGCTGATATTATAGTTTTTTGTTGTCCGGCTGACGGCAGGGCGGGCAGAGGTCCCAACTGCCTGGCCCGCTGGAGCAAGTCCGCCATGACGCCCTCCACACCCTTGAGCGACCCCAGGAGACTGAGCTTTATCAGCGTCATCTCAAGGGCGATGCGTGGTGAAAAGAAGGTCTTTATTGTGGCATGTGCCTTTATCAGTTCGTTTAGGATGACGGTCAGGGTCTCCACGTCCACGGCGGTTGACAGCCCTGCGGTGGGGGTTGGTGGGGTGTTGTGTACGCACTGGATCAGGGCGTCTCTGAAGAACACGGTAAGCTCCGAGGCAAACCCCCGCAGGTCAATCCCTCCCTCATAGAGCGTGTCGATTATCCGCAGTATCTGCACCCTGTCACCTGTCACGATTGCATTGGCAATGTCAGATACGCTACAGAGGTCTGCAATCCCCAGGAGGTCTCTCACGGCGGAGTCCGTTATGTCGGTGGTGAATGAGGCGATTTTATCAAGCAGTGTGAGACAGTCCCTCATGCCGCCATCTGCGGCTCTTGCGATGAGGTCGAGTGCCTCCGCTGTGATGTTAAAGCCCTCGGCCTTTGAGATCACCATAAGGCGCTCCTTGATCTGTGCGGAGGGGACGCGCTTAAAGGGCAGATGCTGGCACCGAGACAACACCGTTGCGAGTATCTTATTGGCTGCCGTTGTGGCCAGGACAAAGATGACGTGTGGGGGTGGTTCCTCGAGGGTTTTTAAGAGGGCATTAAAAGCCGCCGTAGAGAGCATGTGAGCCTCATCGATGATGTAGAGCTTGTATCGTGAGCCGGATGGGGCATACTTGACCTTTTCCCTGAGGTCGCGGATGTCGTCCACGCTGTTGTTTGAGGCGCCGTCTATTTCGATGACATCCATGAAGGAGCCATCGCGCACTGCCTGACAGGAGGTACAGGTACCGCATGGTGTAGGAGTGGGGCCGTTTTCGCAGTTGAGGGACTTGGCCAGTATGCGGGCAGCGGAGGTCTTGCCGACCCCACGGGGGCCTGAAAACAGATATGCGTGTGCCAACCTGTTTTCCAGCAAGGCATTACGCAGCACCCTGATTATTGTATCCTGCCCAACGAGGTCCTCAAAAAACTGTGGCCGCCACTTCCTGGCGAGCACTAAGTAAGACAATCAGCTCTCCTTAAACACGTTATAAAGCTCTCCGCTATTATGCTGCCCAAGGGGGTTTGGTTCCCCGTGTGGTGCCCTGCTGTTGTGACACATTGGCACTCCGACAACCGGGGGCGGACATGGCTACCGGAGGTGGACCTGGATGCCGGGGGCACCAACGTCTGTTTTTTCAATGCAGCCGGGCAAAGACTTGCTGCGGCACACAGAATAAATGCTTACCGCTGCTTCCTTCCGGACCTGACGGGGTTCACACCCTCCTGTTGCGCAGGGCCATTGCCCAACTGCATTCAAACAACAGCGTCACCAACCGGTGCCTGTAATATCGCACAGAGATAAGCATAGCATATCTCAAACAAGAAAGTCTTGAACTTTTTTTCTTGCTGTAAAAAATCCTGTTCAGACAGAACAAATTAATCCTCTTTAAAAAACATGGTAAAACTCCTTTTAAAACTGTATGAATCGTTTATTTTCAATGGCTTATCTTTCATGTTTTTCTCACTTACCATGGAATTTATAAAAGATACGAACAAATTAATCCTGACCGGTTGCAAAAAAATATGCTTTTCTTTTGTACTCTATGATATAATTACTGCTTATGATAAGTGATGATGTCAGAGAGGTTTTCAGATATGGAATCTGAGAGGGTAATCGATGTAAAATCGCTGGGGTTTTATTACTCCGATGAAGTCCATGCCCTCAGGGGCATTTCCCTGCCTGTCTACAAGCAGGCTGTAACATCGCTCATCGGCCCTGAGGGATGTGGCAAGACCACGCTGCTGCGATGCTTTAACCGGATGCATGACCTCTACCCGGGCAGCCGGTACGAAGGAGAGATATACTTCGACAACACCAACATCCTCTCCAGCGCCGTAGACCTCATCCAACTGCGCTGCAAGATAGGCATGGTATTTCAGCGGCCGACGCCGTTTCCGATGACGATATTTGAAAACGTGGCCTACGGACTGCGATTAAAGGGCGTCAGGAACAAGAACGAACTTGCCCAATCCGTTGAGACAGCCCTCAGACACGCCGTACTGTGGGATGAGGTCAAGGACAGCCTGCACAACAGTGCCTACAGCCTCTCCGCCGGACAACAGCAGAGACTTGTGATTGCTCGCTCACTGGCGGTCAGACCGGAGGTGCTGCTCTTTGATGAACCTGCATCGGCGCTTGACCCGGTTTCCACGTCAAAGATAGAAGAGCTTGCCGCAAGCCTCAAGAAATATTATACGGTTGTCATTGTCACACAAAACATGCAACAGGCCGCGAGGATATCGGACTGGACCGGCTTTATGATGCTCGGTGAGCTGGTGGAGTTTGGCAGGACAGACCTCTTGTTTACAAACCCCTCTAACGTTCTCACAGAGGATTATATATCAGGGAGATTTTAGGCATATGTCAATAAAGGATGATGAACTAAGGGCAATAAAGGATATGCTCCTGAAGATGGCCTCTCTGGTTGAGACTGCCATCAAGGACAGTGTAAGGTCCCTCTTGGAGCGGGACACGGAACTGGCCAACAAGGTCATCAAAAACGACCACGTAATCAACACCTACGACGTCCATATAGATGAGGCGTGCATCAAATTTATCGCTCGCCGCCAACCAGTAGGCAAGGACCTGCGCTTTATCACCACGGGGATGAAGATCACCACGGATCTCGAACGGATCGCAGACCACGCCGTAAATATTGCACAGAGAGCCGTCGAACTCAGCAATGAGCCATTCAACAACACCTATGACGATATCTCCCGGATGCGTGAGGTCGCACAACGCATGATCAAGGATGCTATCGACTCCTTCGTCAACGAAGACAAACGCCTGGCCAAGGACGTCATCATGCGCGACGACGAAGTAGACGACCTCAACGACATCATCATAGACGAACTGATGGCCATCATGACAAAACACCCCGAGGCCATCGTCCACGCAACCAAACTGGCCTACATCTCCAGAAATCTCGAACGCATAGCCGACCACGTCACCAATGTAGCCGAAATGGTCATCTACATGATAGAAGGCCGTATAGTCAGACACATAGCCGATACCCACGAAACCCTGTAAGGGGTGCCGTCCTCCCGGGGTGACGTCCTCCCCTGACGCTTGGGGGCATGGTTCATAAAGGCTAAAAAATAGGTAACAGTTTGAGGTGTTTTTGAGACGGATAGTCAACAACTATCCGAAACAGATTAACTTGTCCGTATCTCCCGGACTTCAGGTGGGCGCTCAATGGGAAAGCCTATGACCAAATATCTAAAAACTTGTTCTAATGCAATAAAAGCACAGATTGGCATTATTATCAGAAAGTACAGACATTCATTTACAAAAGGCATATCCACAATTGAATGCACTACGGCGCTTGAGATGTTGCACACGTCAAGCGTGAAGGATATTGTCATATCGCTGCTTCTTGCAAGACTGAAATCAACCGGCCTGACAGTCATCATTATGAAAAATATTAACAGAGCTATCTGTATACAGGTTCCATAGTCCTTCCTTGTTAGCATCATGAAATAGTATAACCTGATTGCAATCATATTGTCAACGTTACCAATTGCCTCATCTAAAATCTATAAAAAATTATCAATACCTTCGCCAAGAAATTTGGTAGAAAGCTATAGAGATGGAGATAAGGTAAAACATCGGACGGTTTTAAATCTAATACAGTGTCATGGTGTTAAGTTGAGGGTCATCACTATTGGCTAAACATTATAAGCATATGATAGAGTGCAGGGGCGGCAAACAGCATACCGTCTATTTTATCCAGGATGCCACCATGGCCAGGCAACAGACTTCCTGAGTCTTTGACGTTTGCGTCTCGTTTAAACATGGACTCTACCAGGTCACCGGCTATGCCTACCATTGCCAGGACTATACCGACGAGGAATGTTTTATCAAACGACAGGTGTAGTGCAAAGTATGCCTTCAGCAGAGCGGAACAGATGACGGCTCCGATTATGGCGGCGATTGCACCTTCTATGGTTTTATTTGGGCTCATCTGTTTGTAGAGGGATCGTTTTCCGATGGTCTTGCCTGCATACAGTGCAAAGCTGTCTGCCCCCCATATGACCGCACATAGGAAGATGACTATCTCCGGACCTATGGACATTAACTTTATGAAGTAACTCAACATCACCGGGATGTACAAGAAGCTGACGATATATGGTGCAATATCCACCAAGGCGTTCTCCGGATACTTTCGGACAAATAGCCTTCCAAGCAGCACCGTTGCCAGCATTACCGTTATCAGGGCGGTTGGGATATCGTTGTACTTGTAGGTCATGCAGATGGGGATAATCCCCAGCAACGCAAAAAGATACCTCTGATGCTCCCTGACCTTGTACATGGCCAAAAACTCCGCCTGGCTGATGAAGGATATCACACAGATAAGAAACAGGAAAAAGCCACGCGGCAGATACATGACGTAGTAGTAAAAGAGCGGCAGAACGATGGCGGCAACTATCAGTCGCTTGGCGTGCATCTCTACAAGGAGACCTTATGGGGGACCGCCCCAAAGCGTCTCTCCCTTTGTTTGTAGTTGTGGATGGCCGAAAAGAACTCATCCTGAGTGAAGTCCGGCCACAGGGTATCGGAGAAGTACAGCTCGGCGTATGCCGACTGCCAGATCAGGAAGTTGCTGATGCGTTTTTCTCCGCCCGTGCGGATTATCAGGTCTACGGGCAACATGTCTCTGGTGTCGAGGTTGGATTCCAGGACTGATTCATCGGCGTTACTGAGGTCTACACCGCTTCTGGCGAGCTTTCTTACGGTGCGGACGATTTCGTCTCTGCCGCCGTAGCTTATGGCCATTGACAGCACCATGCTGGTATTAAGCGACGTCAGGAACTCTGCGTTTCTTATCAGGAACTGTATTTCGGGGGGGAGTTTTTCCCTGTTTCCGATCACCTTAAATGCTATGCCCTTGCTCATAAGGTCATCTATTTCCGTTTTGAGGTACATCTCCAGGAGGTCCATGAGGGTTATGACTTCGGTTTGGGGTCTTCTCCAGTTTTCTATCGAAAATGCGTACAGGGTTAGTGCCTTGATCCCAATATCGACGCTGGCATTGATGACATCCTTGCTGCGTCTGACCCCCTGACGGTGTCCCTCTGCTCGTGGCAACCCCCGTATATTGGCCCATCTGCCGTTGCCATCCATGATAATGCCCACGTGTTTTGGTATTATGACATTGTCCAAGTAAAAGCGCTCCTCATCAGCACAGCGGGGATGTCAGTAGATAAACGGATAGACTGACAGTACCGTCACAAACGGATTGTCACCAGAAAGGATGTTCTTGGCCACGATTCCCAGTATGGGTTTACTCAGTACATACAGCCTGTCTTTGTCTATGGCGTAGTCGAGGATGTTGCCATTGAGGTTGCCAGTCAGGGCACTTTCGTCGACCGTTGAGCCGTTCCACCATAGGTTTACTATTTTGGATTTGCCATACCCGAGGGATATCACGGTAGCGGTGACGGGAGTACGCTTGATGACCAACGCCTGGTGTTTGGTGGTGTAGAACTTGTCGGCAACATGCCAGGGGCCTGTTCTTCTGAAGCCATCTCCTTGATACTCCCTTATGAAGCCGCCAAAATCGTCCTTGCTCCGCCACAGGATTTTGCCCATGTCGTTGGATATGACCATGTGGTTGTCGTCGTCGTAGAACACTACCCTGAGTAATTCTTTATCTTGCCCCTGCCCCTGGTCGGACAGGAATGCGAAGTCGTAGATGTTAATTCCCTTTGGCAGCATCAGTGCCTTATCCGGGTGGTACTTGCCGTCATAGACCACGTTGAAGACGTCGCCCTTAAAACCATCCGATGAATCAAACGCCTGAAACAACAGCCTGCCACCGATGATGCGCAGGAATCCTTTTGTCTTCCACAAGAGTTCGATGGCGTTATCCTTGAGTTCGTAGACATAGCCATAGGCACCATCTGATCCATAGGAGGTGACGATCACTTCGGCCTTACCGTTTTTGTTGAGGTCTATGGTATCGAGGTATATGTTGTCCTGGAATTTGTCGGTATCAAACGTCCATAGCTGGTGGAGGTCTACGGTGGGTTTAAAGACCCTTACAGTGGCACCGGTGTTGAGTAGCATTTCCTGTTGTTTATCGCCATCGAGGTCGCCCAGTGCGATGAGGTCGTAGCCGGTGGATAGCTGGTAGGTCAGAAGCGGTGCGTCGTTGGATGCCACAAACGGGTCTGCGGCTGATTTCAGACCGCTTACATAGTCCTCGTTTAAGAGGAGTTTGTCGGTGGATATCTCCCGTGCGTCGGAGACCCAGAATAGCCGCTGTCTCAGGAACTTGTCCCTGCCCTCGTTTATGCCATCCACCACGGCAAGGATGCCGGCGTAGGACTTCTTTGCCTCGGCCAGGAGTTTTTCAACGTCATCGGTAACGAGCGACGTGTCGAGCATATCAAAGCGGCCTGTTTCTTTCAGTTGTCTGTAGTATGCATCCCCGACGAACCAGTCTATCGTCTTGCCCTGGTAAAACAGGAGTCTTAGCTTTGAGCTTGACACCCGTACCGTGTCGTCTTTTTGGGGCTTTCCCGATAGAACGGTTGCCTTGATGGCATTGGGTGTTACGTCGGTGACTTCGGCAACGCCCACGGATTTTTCGAATCTGCCCACGGGTTCGTTGGTAATGGGGTGGTAGAACATCTCAGCCTCACGGAAGAGTTCCAGGCGCATCCCTTTGACAAACATCTCCGGAGCCGTGCTACTATCAACGGTGAGCACGGCGCCCCGGACGTCTGCGACCTTTTGTTTGAGGGGCTTGAAAAACCCAACCGTCTTGTCAACTAGCGGTCGGAGTGTCTCATCCACCGCCAAGGCATTGCCCGATGCAAGGGCACTCCCAAGCAGCAGGAGCAGGATTAGACCATATACAGTCTTTTTCACCATATGGCAGTAGTGTAACATAAAACTTTCAGAAATACAAGGGGGCCAATTGTATGGGCACTGTTAATTTTACA
>NZ_JABXWD010000175.1 GCF_019173545.1 Candidatus Magnetobacterium casense
TACTTTTTTTATGTTCCGCTTTATGTGCATCGTGCCTACATAATAACATATAAACAAACATTTGTCAAGCATTAATATAATAATATTCGTCCCTACATAAAAAATAATAAACCTTCGCATTGGCAATATATTCAATGATTTATCCGGATTTTAGAAGGCTATCATCTGGAACTTCAGATAAAAGGGGCAAAGCCCTCCCTTTTTGTACCCTGTGCGTAAGGTGAGTTAATTAGTCATGCGTATTGAGGCATAATTTTGTTATACTATCGTGACGATGGTATTTGAAGATTTAGCAGGATCGATATGCCGGTTGGCCGCACAGTGCAAAGACCTGGTGGCAGAGGCAAAGGTGTCCGGAGGGACACTCAGCAACTACCTTGATCTGATGTCACATGTCAGATGGCACGGGGGTGAGGTCGGTAAAAAACTGCACCCTCATAGACCTTTCATGTGCCAGTGCGTACAGTGGGATATAAATCATTGAAAAACTTTCTCAGATATGTCTATTATATTGTCTGTAAAATGCTCATGGTAAGCAGCAGGGTTTTAATACTTATATTGGTGGTAGCGTTTGCAGATACGGCGATTGTAGCGGCCGAGTCGTCGATAACGGTGCATTGTTTTGAGCAGGGCGGCATGGTACGGGTTGTCTTTGAGTCTGACAGTGAATCATTGATAACTCAGTCAACCGTTTCGGAGTCCTACAGCCTTGTGAAGATATCCTTTAACGAGCTATTCAACTATAAGGGCGGGGCAGTACCAGCATCCGTAAAGATATACAAGAAGGAAGACAGCCTCTTTCTAAACGTAAGGAACCTTCAACGGATAAAGACCATACGCCTGTCCTCTCCACCGCGCCTGGTGATAGACGCATACGTGTCCGAACAAAAAAAGGAACAACCTGATTCCGTGCAACCTGTCCCCTCCGTGCAGCCTGGTACAAAGGACTTGCGTAACTTTGTCCTGATGCTCGATGCAGGGCACGGTGGCAGCGATACCGGTATCACAGGACAGCAGTTTAAAGAAAGCCTCCTGACCCTCTCTGTCGTCAACGACCTGTACAAGCAGCTTGCCCCCAAGCTCCAGCGGGTCTTGCTGCTCAGAAAGGACGACGTCTACCAGTCCCTTGAACAGAGGCTTACAGATGCCGGAAAGACAAAGGTAGACGTGTTCTTTAGCATACATCTGACAAATCAGAAACACTGTAACGTCTTTATCAGCAAGATACCTGCCAATGTCTCCTCAAAGGATATCAGGTACGACCTTGCCCTGGCACAGAGCGCCTACATTGAACGCAGCAGGGTGCTTGCACACGCCACCGGTGAGGCAATCAAGGAACTTACAAAGCTGGATGTCGCATACATAGAGGTTCCCCTGCCCCTGCTCTCTGCCATCAGGGCCCCCGCTGTCATGATAGAACTGCCCGTTGCAGCAGTACAGCCATATAGCGCCGAAACTATCAACTCCCTTGCAACTGCAATTGTTAAGGCATTGGTGAACTATGCGCAAAGGTAAGCTCGTACTCATCATTGTAGTACCGATTCTGTTGTTGTGTGGTGCGATGGCCTATTATTTCTTTATCTGGCGGGATGATGGCCAACAATCACTGTCTCAAAATATAGTTGCCAGGGGCGAACAGGACAAGATACTCGATAACAGTATTGAGTTAAAGGTGTTCTACCCGGAGGGGACGGAGTTAAAAAAGATAACGATAAAGAGCAAACAGACATTTGATGCCGTAAAGACATCAGAGGCGGCATTAACTGAATTGTTTGCCGGTAAAAGCATACCAAACAGGAGCGCCATCCCCTCGGATGTAAAGCTGCTTGGCCTGTACTACGGCATCGATAAAATACTCTACGTGGATGTCTCCGGCGAGTTACAGAGGAACTTTCGCGGTGATGCCATTGCGGAGCTGCTGCTGCTAAGGAGCATCTATGAGACGGTTGTCAGCAACATGGATGTAGACGATGTAAAGGTGCTTGTAAACAGCATGGAAACGGAAAGCCTTGGGGGACACTTCTATTTAAAATATCCGCTGAAAAGAATTGTAACACAGGAGACCGTGGTAGATGGATCACACAAGTCTGGCTGACAGACCTATCGGTATCTTTGATTCCGGCATAGGGGGACTTACGGTCTTGCGGGAGTTGCACCGGCAGTTGCCTGCGGAGAGTACCATCTATCTGGGAGATACGGCCAGGGTCCCATACGGCATACGTTCCCCGGAGACGGTCAAGAGGTACTCACTGCAAAACAGCATGTATCTTATGGAAATGGGTGTAAAGCTCATTATAATTGCCTGTAACACCTCATCTGCCATAAGCCTGTACAGCATAAGAAATGCGCTTGACATCCCCGTCCTGGGGGTGATTGAGCCCGGGGCCAAGGCGGCCGTAACCGCCACAAGAAATGGCACCATCGGAGTGATTGGCACGGAGGTCACAATCAAGAGTGGGGCCTATCGGCGCGCCATACACAGTCACAACGGCGGGGTTGTTGTCTACGAGCAGTGTTGTCCGCTGTTTGTGCCGCTTGTGGAGGAGGGCTGGTTAAACGACGAAATAACCGAAGCCGTTGCCAGGAAGTATCTCAAGGGACTTATACGCTCGGGTATAGACACACTCGTCCTGGGATGTACGCACTATCCACTGCTCAAGGGGGTGCTCACAAAGGTCATGGGCGAAGGCATCGTCCTGATAGACTCCGGCATAGAGAAGGCAAAAAACGTCAAAAACATACTCAAAGACCTCAACCTCTTAAAGAGAGACAATAAAAATACCTTCAGAAAATACTACGTCACCGATAGCCCTGAGAGATTTATAGCCGTTGGCAGGAGGTTTCTGGGCGAACCGATAGAGGATATAACCAGCATAGAGTTGACTTCATTAGAGATGGCCATTTGAGAACCGGGCGCATCTCAATTATTGAATCAGGAGGATATATACTTACAAGATGAGACCGGATGCAAGAAAGGCAGACCAGTTACGCCCTGTAACCATGAGACGTGGATTTATCGGACATGCCGAGGGGTCTGTGCTGATCGAAATGGGTAACACCAAGGTCATATGTACAGCCACAATTGAGGAGAATGTTCCGCCCTTTTTGAAGGACACCGGACGGGGCTGGATAACGGCAGAGTACTCGATGCTGCCACGCTCCACGCAATCACGCTCAACGCGGGAGGCCAAAACGGGTAAAATCGGCGGACGAACACACGAAATTCAACGCATGATAGGCCGTGCCCTGCGCAGCGTGGTAAACATGTCCCAGATGGGCGAACGGACTGTCCTCATCGATTGCGACGTGATCCAGGCCGATGGCGGTACACGAACGGCATCCATCACGGGGGCATTTGTGTGCATGGTTGATGCCCTGCGCTTTGCCGAAAAAAATGGTATAATACGCAGGTTCCCGCTCAGGGAGTATCTTGCGGCCACCAGTGTTGGGGTCGTGGATGGTCAACTGAGGCTGGACCTCTGCTATGAGGAGGACAGACATGCCGATGTCGATATGAACGTCGTAATGACGGCCTCTAACCGGTATGTCGAAATCCAGGGTTGTGCCGAGGGGATGCCGTTTCCGCGACAGACCGTCAACGAACTCCTTGACCTGGCGGCCTCCGGCATCATGCAACTCATAGACATTCAACGACAGGTGTTGGAAAATGAACCTCTACCTGGCAACTAACAACAAGGGAAAGATCAGGGAGTTAAACCGGTTGTTTGAGGCAACCCCATACACGTTCCTTGCCCCGGGGGAACTTCTGGCGGATACCGGCGTGCTTGAGGATGGCACAAGTTATCGCGAAAACGCCTACAAAAAGGCCTTCTACCTCTATCAAAAGACCGGCATCGGCGTCGTGGCCGAGGACTCCGGTCTGGAAGTTGAGGCCCTCGACGGGGCGCCGGGGGTGTACTCGGCACGCTTTGCCGCACTACAGCAACAGCAGGATAGCCCCACAGGGTTGCAGGGGGCCTCGGATGCCGACAACATAGCCCACCTACTGAGGTTGCTCACCGGAGTGCCTGTCTCCGGGCGTGGCGCCAGATTTGTCTCTGTCCTGTGCCTGATCGAAGGCGGCATAGAGCGGTACTTTGAGGGTGAGGTGCGCGGCAGGATTATTGACGTACCAGTGGGGGACTCCGGCTTTGGTTATGACCCGGTCTTTGTACCCGACGGTTACTCACAGACGTTTGCCCAACTGGGGCAAGAGGTTAAAAATGCCATCAGTCACCGCGCCATGGCCGTGCAGCGCCTCAAAGAATACCTCAACGGATAAAAAGAAAAGAAGGGGGCGGCTCCGCTTCTTGGCGCTCCAGGGGGTGAGGCACCCCTGCCATAAAAGTCGCACCTGGCCCTCCTCAGACCTCCCCCGCAAGGGGAGGGGCGAGGCGCCCCGGCCAAAAAGAAGTCCCCTTGACCCCTTCTTTGCTAGGGATTATTGATATATATGCTGGAACACTTTAAGCAACTCATAGCACTGCGCATAGGGCTGCAGGTGGAGGACATGAGGCTGTTGGAGAAAACAATCGCCGCCCGGATTCACTCCCTGGGGCTGGCCAACCTCCACCAGTACTATAACCTGCTTGAGCCCGATTCCAGGCAGAGCGCCGGAGAATGGCAACACCTGGTGGAATCGCTGACGACGGGGGAGAGCTACTTCTTTAGAGACCGCGGGCAGTTTGAGATACTGCGCACGCACATCTTCCCCGAGCTTATCAGGCGAAAGGAGGGGCAAAAGACCATCCGCATCTGGAGTGCGGGGTGTGCCACGGGGGAGGAGACATACTCCATTGCCATTGAGCTGTTTGAGCTGATGCCGCAGGTCAGACACTTTGCCACCACCATCATAGGCACAGATATCAACCCCAGGGCCATTGCACGCGCAAGGGCCGGCATATACAACGACTGGTCTTTCAGGATGGTCGAACCGGAAATAAAACGCCGCTATTTCATCAAAAAACATGACGGCTGGCACCTCGACCCACAAATCAGGGGCATGGTCTCCTTTCAGGTTGGAAATCTGGTGAAGGACGTCTACCCTCATCACAGCACCGATATCTGCGACATAGACCTCATCGTTTGCAGGAACGTCTTCATATACTTTGACAAGGACACCGTGGCCTCAATCATCAGGAAGTTCGCCGATACGCTCACCGAAAACGGCTACCTGATAACCGGACACGCCGAACTGTACACGGTTGCCCTGGGCTCGTTAAAGTCCTTCATACATCCGGCGTCGATTATCTACCAGAAGGTAACAGGCCCCATTGAAGAAGAAAAACCTCACAGGTATTACACTCCCCCTCCCCCCCCACCTACGCCGCCTGCAATTACCTATGAAAAACCTCTCAGCATCCCGACCTCTGACACTCGCCCGACTAAATCCCTCAATGTTCAACCCCCTGTTGCCGTTGCTGTTGCTGTTGCGACTGCCGCCGCCCTCCCCACCGCCGAATCTCTCCTGGCCGACGCAACCGACCTGTACAGGAAAGGCAACTACAACGCCGCCATACAACGTGCAAGCAGCCTCCTGAAGACTGCCCCGACCAACCTCGCAGCCGTTGTCTTTTTGGCAAGGACGTATGCCAACATGGGCGACTACAGCCAGGCCACGATGTGGTGTGAAAAGGCCGTAAGCATCAACCCCCTGGAGGTGACACCCTACTTTGTCCTGGCGCAGATCGCCGAAAACACCGGCCAACTACAGAGGGCCGGGGAGCTGTTTCAGAAGATCGTGTACATAGACCCCTCGTTTGTCCCGGCCTACATAGAGCTTGGCGCCCTGTACGAACGCCAGAACGACCCCCTAAAGGCCACCAACGTGCGCAGGGCAGCCATTGAAATCCTCAGAGAGCTGCCGGCCGATAAGGTAATCGAACCCTACGACGACTATACGGTGGCAGAGTTGCTTGCATACGTGTCAAAGCTGCTTAAACTATAGATGTAGTCAGAAAAATGTGTAGCCTTTGCCTCCATCGGTCACAAATAAGTCCCCTTGACGCTCCATATATATCTGATTCACACACTTGCAGAATTTTGTGCGTTGTGATATCATTACGGTAGGGTTGCAATTTAATCGGAAAACTTATTAAAACGAGGCAGGTGGGTAAATAGGTTGTGTTAAAATTTATACGTGAGCTGATAATACCTTATGTAAAGGATATTCCTTATGCAGGATGGTTATTGTTAATCTTGCTATCAGGAATCGTTTACATTTTAACCACTATATTGAAACATATTAAGGCATTATTTGATAAACATACCAAGGAAATGATCAAAAGAAAAAGAGAGAGATATGTCTTTTACAAAAAATACTGTAAAAGAATAATAAACGAATACAATGTCCTAAAGAAAATTATTATCAAAAACGAAAACAACTATCAAGTTAAACTTGATCAGAGATATGTCGATCTAAAAATTAGCCCCACAAACAATAGCTCAAGTGATAACTCAATCTGGGATGTTATCATTAGAGGAGAAAAGTGGATTAAAGAAAATAAAATGACATATAGCTGTGTTTTAATAGGTCCACCAGGTTGTGGAAAAACTACTTTACTCCATTACATAGCGGTTATTATTGCATACAAACGCCACAAAAAATACAAAATATATAGAGACGTGCCAATCCTTATACCTATAAGGCAGATTGTACAATACATAGTAACAGATATAGAATCTAAAAAACCAAAAAATCTTAACCTTGGAGTGCTTGCAAAGAAGTATTTTAGCAATGATAAAGCATTTCCCAACCTCAAGCCACCCGATACGTGGTTTGAGAATGAACTGAATAATGGTAATTGTATAGTTCTATTTGATGACCTATATTATGAATTTGAAAGTCATGAGGATAGAAAATATATCTCTACATGGATCGAAAATCAGATAAAAGCATATCCTGACAATTTATTCATAATGACGTCACGGTTACAGAGGTATGATAAATATTCCCTCCAGTTTACAGATATCCTTGAGATACAGAACTTTGATGCCGGACAGGTAAAACGCTTTATCCACAAATGGTATCTTGCAGAAGAGACAAGACGTGAAAGTAACAGACAAAAGTATCCTCTTTATATTTCATGGTAACTATGCTTTTGCAGTTTTTGGATTCCTGGTCAAGCCAGGAATGACAAACTTGGAAAAAGCCTGTAACTGTCATTCCTGCGAAA
>NZ_JABXWD010000176.1 GCF_019173545.1 Candidatus Magnetobacterium casense
GCTTGAACTACATAAATAAAAAAATACTCGGCAGACAACATCTCTTTAAGAAAAAAGCGGACAAGACCATGTCCCTGAGACTTATCGTTGCCATAGCGGCAATTGTCATCCTGACAGGGTGCGCAACGGCGGGCGTATATATGTTTATAAAGGCCGATTTCTTAAAGGTTAAGCACCTGCACCTCGAGGGCAATTTCCACCTCCGGGAAGCCGACATGCTCAGACTACTAAACGTAAATGGAAAGAGCCTCGCAACCATGGACTTTAACAATGTCTCCAGGGGACTGTTTGTCTCCCCATGGGTCAGGCACGTGACGATGAGAAAGGAGTTCCCCAATACGTTGTTTGTCCGGATAAAGGAAAAAGAGCCTGTCGGACTCCTCTCCGAAGGCAATGATACATACCTGGTGGATAACTCCGGCCAGAGGCTTGAAAAGGTAGAGCTTCCCACTTCGGCGTCATCTGATGCCCCGGGACGCCCCTCGTTGCCCGTCATCAGCGTTGATGCGGCCAACCACAAGACCTACGACAACGCCCTGAGACTCATTGAGGCCCTGGGCAAAAACAGCGTAACTCAAGGAAAAAGCATCCTGATAACCGGGGCAAAACCCGAAGAAATAGCCATCCGTATAAACGACACCCTCGTCCTCTTAGGCTCGGGCGATTACGATAAAAAGCTCAAAAACTACCTCCAGCTCAAGGACGAAATCACCGGCAAAAACATCCCCATAGAGTACATAGATATGAGATTCTCACAACGCCTGATAGTGAAGCAGGCCAGGAGGCCGTCCTGAAAGACACAATCGTTGCCGGGCTGGACGTTGGAACGAGCAAGATATCCACGATCGTGGCGGAGGTCAGCGCCGCCTCGATCAGGTTCCTTGGGGTCAGCACGACACAGTCGCGGGGTGTCAGAAAGGGCATGATCATAGATATGGAAGCGGCCTCAAGGGCTATCAGGACATCCATAAATGCTGCCCGCAAGCTCTCCAGCACCGAAATAACCGATGTCTACGCCGGCATGGCAGACAGCCACATCAAATGTATGCCCAACACGGGCGCCGTAGGCATAGCGCGCGGGATCATCCGGCAGCGTGACATCGAGTGGGCAATGGAGACGGCCAGCAGCATATATATCCCGCTGGATAAGGAAGTAATGCACATCATCCCGCTGGAGTACATAGTCGATGGCGAGGGGCAGATAACAAACCCCCTGGGAATGCGAGGGGTACGTCTTGAGGCCAACGTGCAGATAGTCACAGGTTCTGCAAACTCTTTACACAACCTTGTCCGGTGTTGTGAGATGGCCGGGGTATCGGTGGCAGACATCGTACTGGACCCCCTTGCCTCTGCCATGGCAACCCTCAGGGATGACGAAAAGGAGTGTGGATGCCTACTGGTGGATATCGGCGGAGGTACCACGGATATCGCACTGTTTAGGGACTCCAGGTTTATCAGCACATCCATACTGGACATCGGCGGCAACCAGATCACAAACGATATAGCCGTCTGTCTTGCAATACCGTTGCCGGAAGCCGAAAGGATACAAAAGGCCTATGGTATCAACGAATATAACGCCGGGGAAATTACCGTGGCTACAGCCGGCGGTGAAAAAAATGTCGATGGCAACCTTATCTCCGAAATCATACAATCACGCACTGAAGAAATATTAAACCTTATAAAGACTGAAATAGCACGTCTATGTGGAAACACCACGCCATCCTTTGGGGTGATCTTCACCGGCGGAGTGGCACAATTAAAGGGCTTTGAGATGTTGGCACACGCCGTCCTGAACATGCCTGTCAGGGTGGGGATGCCCGAGGGCAGGGACATGATCGAAATGGTCAGAAACCCCATATACGCAACCGCCGTCGGACTGATCTTGTACGCACAGAAGAGTATGGACGATCCGTCGTCTATGGAGCTGCTTGCGGGAGATCTGAGCCATATCAGAAAATGGATACAGGGACTGGTGGGCAAGCTGTTTTCAGCATAGTTGACAAAACATAGGGAATAAAGATTAAATAGATAGACTAAAAAGAGAGGGAGGTACACATGTTTGAACTGTTAGAGAGTAATGAAGGTAAGGCAAACATTAAGGTAATAGGTGTTGGTGGCGCCGGTGGTAACGCCATAAACAACATGATCATATCCGACCTTAAAAACGTTCAATTTATTGCCGTCAATACGGATGCGCAGGTGCTTCAGACCTCCATGGCTGAGTACAAGTTGCAGATAGGAGATAAGATAACCAGGGGGCTTGGCGCCGGTTCCAACCCGCAGGTAGGAAGGGAGTCCGCACTTGAGGACAACGAACGCTTACGTGAGATACTGGAAGGGGCCGATATGGTCTTCATCACGGCCGGCATGGGTGGAGGCACGGGCACGGGTGCTGCTCCGGTTATCGCGGAGATCGCAAGAAACCTCGGGGCGCTGACCGTGGCTGTAGTGACAAAACCGTTCTTTTACGAAGGCAGAAAACGCCTCAGCAACGCAACACTGGGCATCAAAGAGTTAAACCAGTTTGTTGACACCACCATTGTCATCCCCAATGACAAGATACAACTGGTCGTGGAAAAGGGCACACCGCTTGTAAAGTCTTTCGAAATAGCAAACGATGTCCTCAGGGACGCCGTCCAGGGTATCACCGACCTGATACTCGTCCCCGGACTGATAAACCTCGATTTTGCCGACGTCAAGACCATCATGCAGTACTCGGGCAAGGCCGTCATGGGCATAGGCAAGGGCAAGGGCGAACAGGGACACATAGAGGCCGCCAAAAAGGCCATCTCTAACCCGCTCCTCGAAGAAACCTCCATCGACGGAGCCAGGGGCATACTGATCAACATCACCGGAGGCACCGACCTCTCCCTGGATGCCGTACAAGGGGCATCGGAACTCGTTTTTGACTCCGCTCACGATGACGCCGATATCATCTTTGGCGCCGTGATCGACCCAACCATCACAGGCGAAGTCAAGGTCACCGTCATTGCCACCGGATTTGAAGACAAGAAGGAACCAAAGATGTCTCTGCCGGAGATGAGCAGGTGGAAGTCCACAGAGAGAGACCGCGTCTTTACCAGAAGTTCCGACAGATTATTGACCAAGAACCTCTTCGATTTCTCAAAAGAGGACAAGGTCCCAACCACAGAGCTGATGTCCTACGACGACGATATCGATATCCCAACTTTCATCAGAAAACAAAGAGAAGACAAGAGATAAAAGGCTTTCCCTCCAAACAGGGCAGAGGATATTCCTCCTCCTCACACATAACGATCCTCTGCCCACTCCTCCTCCGCCCACTCCTCCTCCTCTTTTTTCCTCCGGTCTGCGGGTGCATAACTTTTTAGTGGACGTCAGGATATTTTCGTATCTTCTTTTATATTTCATTGTAACGATACTTTTACGTATCCTGGATTCCTGGTCAAGCCAGGAATGACACACTTGTAAACATGTCCCTGGCTGAACAGGGAACGTCTGTAACTGTCATTCCTGCGAAAGCAGGAATCCATGCCTTTTAAGCGTGAAATAAAACGTACCCTGCTTAACTATATCCTGTTTTATGCGAAAAAAACTTGACAATTGTTCCTCCAGGTGTGGTATGGTATGAAATGTGACATTGTCAAACTAAATACAAGGTTTTTGAGGAGATTTATTTATGAATGGAGATGGGATAAAGATAGGGCTTGCTCTGTCTGGTGGTGGTTTTCGTGCATCGTTTTTTCACATCGGTGTGTTGGCGAAACTTGCGGAATGTGACGTACTGAGAAATGTAGAAGCTATCTCGTGCGTGTCGGGCGGCTCGATTATAGGTACCCATTATTACCTTGAACTGCGCAACTTGCTACAAACCAAATCTAATGACGAGATCACCCGCCAGGACTACATCGATATAATGAAAAAGATCGAAAAAGAGTTTCTTGCATCTGTCCAGCAAAACATACGCTTACGGATATTTTTTAACCTGTATGCCAACATCAAGATGCTTAGTCCACATTATTCAAGGACTAACCGCATGGGGGAGCTTTTCGAAGATATAATCTACTCAAATGTTGAAGATGGCCTGCACAAAGACAAAAGATGGATCAACGACCTTAAAGTACAACCGCTTGGTTTCAACGGTAACTTTGCACCAGCTCAACACAATTGTCAACTTAAAGCGAAAGTGCCAATACTCGTAATTAACACAACCAGCCTGAACACAGGCAACAACTTTCAGTTTACTGCGACCTGGATGGGGGAACCACCACGTGCCGATATAGAAAAAGATGTGGATGCAACATACCGTCTGAGACGCATGTACTATGAGGCAAAAGATACACCACATGAGTATCAGAGATACCGTCTTGGTTATGCTGTTGCTGCATCAGCATGTGTGCCGGGGCTTCTTGAACCTATTACGCTTGATGGCCTTTATCAGCACAGGTACAAAGCAGATAAAGATATACAGGTTCGTTTGGTAGATGGTGGTGTGAGCGACAATCAGGGGATTTCGGCTTTATTGGAGGAAGATTCCCAAAAAAATCATCTATGTAATGTATTGCTTGTCAGTGATGCAAGTGGTCAGATGGATGGTGATGATGACCCCGGCAAACATGCAGAGTCCACCATATTGCGTTCAAATAGCGTATTTCAGGCGCGCTTGCGTATTGCGCAATACAAGGAAATCTCTGCTCTTAAGAATTCGGGGCGCTTAAAAGCAATGTTGCTTTTGCATCTGAAAAAGGACATCAATGCACCAAGCGTTGATTGGATCGGATGTACAACCCAGTCTAATGTTAATGATGCCCCGATATATCCAGGGCCTTTGACTTCTTATGGGATAAATAAGAAATATCAGGAATGTCTCTCTAACATCAGAACTGACCTCGATTCCTTTTCAGATAATGAGGCACATGCCCTTATGGCAAGTGGTTATCTTATGACAGGAAAAATGCTTCCTGATGAGGTTAAAGGCATCTCCGATTGTTCCTATAAGTGTGATGAATGGGAATTTTTTAGAATGATTCCTATTCTGGGAAGTGAACGGGTCAACGACACCCTTCTTGAAGAACTCAAAGAGGCTTCAAAGATTGACTTGAAATAAATCCATTGACTGCAAAGGGTTGCAGTCTGCAACACAACCCATGTAATGCTGGAAAGGAGGGGTATCTGCCCCTTTTTTTTTTGTTCTTACGGTCAAATGTGATTGCCATGTATCCAGGGTTGACTTCACGTTGGAAGTTGCGTTAATATTTAGCCATCACAATGAGTCGTAATCGATTAAAGAATGAAAAGAGTCCGTACTTGTTGCAACACGCTGACAATCCGGTTGATTGGTACCCGTGGGGCGCTGAGGCATTTACGGCGGCACAGACGCAGGACAAGCCCGTGTTTGTCTCCATCGGCTACTCAACGTGCCATTGGTGTCACGTCATGGCGCATGAGAGCTTTGAAGACAACGACGTTGCGGCCATCCTCAACGACTCATTCATCTGCGTCAAGGTTGACAGGGAGGAGCGTCCGGACGTTGACAGCGTATACATAAACGCCTGCCAGATCATGACCGGTACGGCAGGATGGCCGCTGACTGTTATAATGACCCCCGACAAGAAACCCTTCTTTGTCGGGACGTACATCCCCCGGAGCACCCGTAATGGCTACCTGGGGTTGATTGAGATTGCCGCCAGGATCAGTGACCTCTGGCAGACCAGAAAAGCAGACCTGCTCGCCATGGCCAACAAGGCCATAGACGCCATGAAGGCATCACTGACCACCACCAACATCAACCCCGATTACGCACCCGATACATCGCTATCCGATAAGGCATACCAACAACTATTGGGTAAGTATGACCCTGAAAATGGCGGATTTGGCACTGCTCCCAAATTCCCCGCCGCCCACAACCTCATGTTTCTGATGCGACACTTCAGGCGCACCAACGACCCAAATGCCCTGGAGATGGTTGAAACAACCCTGAGCAAACTGAGACAGGGTGGCATCTTTGATCAGCTCGGATTTGGCTTTCATCGCTACAGCACGGATGCGCAGTGGCTGGTGCCCCACTTTGAGAAGATGCTGTATGACCAGGCAATGTTGACCATTGCCTATGCCGAGGCCTTTCAGCTCACCGGCAAAGGGGTGTACGAAACCACCCTCAGAGAGGTGCTGACATACGTGCTGAGGGATATGCGGGATGCACGAGGCGGGTTTTACTGCTCCGAGGATGCCGATAGCGATGGTGTTGAGGGGCTGTTCTATCTCTGGCGCTACGACGAAATCACGGAGGCCCTGGGTGAGACCGCTACGGTTGAACTTGCCATTGACGTCTTTAATGTGCGCAGAGAGGGCAACTTCCACAACGAGCTGACCAAGTCCATGGATGGCCGAAACATCCTCCATCTCAGGGATACACCGCCAAAGTCAGGCGTCAATACTGTCTTTGATGCGGTTGTTACGGAGCTGCTCCAAAAGAGGCGTCAGCGCATTGCCCCATTTAAGGATACAAAGATACTGACCGACTGGAATGGTCTTATGATTGGCGCCCTGGCAGTGGCTGCGAGGGTCGTCAATGAGCCGTTATATCTGGATGCAGCCAAAGCCGCCACCGACTTTATACTCACTGCCATGTCAGCGCCGGATGGCCGCCTGAGGCATTGCTACAAGGACGGCAACAGTTCCATTGATGCAACGCTCGATGACTACGCCTTCCTGGTGTACGGACTGACGGAGTTATACGAAAGCAGCCTCAATGCCGACTATCTGCATGAGGCAGGCAGGCTTAACAAGGTCATGATTGACGATTTTCAGGACACATCCGGCGGTGGATTCTATATGACCCCATCAGGCAACACGGAGCTACCCGTGCGTCCCAAGGACGTCTACGACGGGGCATACCCATCCGGGAACTCTCTTGCCCTGGTCAATCTCGTGAGATTAAGCCGCTTAACGGCAGACACCGAGCTCAAGGCAAAGGCACACCGGTTGATCAGCGTATTTGCCACCACGGTGCAACAGGCCCCCCTTGCCTATACGATGTTCCTCAACGGTGTTGACCTCTTTCTATGCGGGGAAAAAGAAAGGTAATAGTTCACCCCCCTAAGAAGAAGGAAAGAAAGGGGCGGTTTGTGGCAGGGGTGCCCCACCCCCTCCGCCCCCCTTCAGAACCCCCTGCAAGGGGGC
>NZ_JABXWD010000177.1 GCF_019173545.1 Candidatus Magnetobacterium casense
ACCTGCCGTTTGTAAAGCACCCGGAGTACGACTACACCAAAAAGGGGCGGCTCCGACCCCCTTTAGAACCCCCTTCGCCGCCGAGTGGTTCGAGGGGAGTGAGGACGTCATAGGCGGCATCGCCTATCCAGCGGACAAGTACGGAAAGGTAATCTATGAGGCCGCCTGAGGAGGTCAAGAAAAAGCTCGTCAGGCAGTGGCTTGCCAAGGCCGATGACGATGTAAAAGCTTGTGAAGCACTCCTTGCCTTGAGGCCACCCCTCTTGTATCCAACATGTTTTCATGCTCAACAGGCTGCTGAGAAGTATATCAAGGCAATTCTAACATGGTATCAGATAGAGTTCCCCAAAACCCATTCGATAAAGCAACTTCTCGATTTGGCTGAACCGGCACAACCTGGCTTGATAAATGGGCTGAAAGACGCAGTCATGCTTACCCCTTATGGGGTCGATATCCGTTACCCATCAGGCGTGCCCGAACCGGATATGCAAGAGGCGGAACAGGCACTGAAACTGGCCAGTAAGGTCCGAGATGCCGTTATGAAATACTTGAAGGGGATTATATGAGACTATCACAATACAATGAGTCGCAAGATAAAACGTAATAGTTCAGCGGCTAGTGAAAAATCCCTAATAGATGTATAAAAACGGCTTGCACAAAATTTTATTTTTAGGTTACACTATATCTTAATGACTGTTATGCAATGACAATAAAAGCAAAGTGTTTTTACAATATGGAAATGTGTTTTACCATGATTTTTAAAGAAGATACCAGATTTTAATAAACTCAGACGGTAGAGAATTCAAATAATTTTGTGATGGGAGGTAATAAGACAATGTTAGAGCACTACATAGAGTTACTGGTAGCAAGTTCACTATGGAATGTTTAGCAAGGGCGATAATGAACACTGGATATAAAAACGCCCCTTCGTTAACAGAAAAAGGCTTAAATGGCCATGGATGAATCACTTATAAAAGAGATAGTCTGTCGGATTTTGGCCGTCGCATCGCCGCAGAAGGTCATTCTCTTCGGCTCGGCGGCATCGGGCAGGATGACCCGCGACAGCGACATAGACCTCCTTGTAATCGAAAACGACCCGGGTGACCGGAGGAAAAACAGCGCCCGTTTGATGGAAGTCCTTGGCGGCCTCGGTTATCCCTTTGACGTCATAGTCATTTCCACCGAGTGGTTCGAGGAGAGCAAGGATGTCATAGGTGGCATCGCATATCCGGCGGACAAGTACGGAAAGGTAATCTATGAGGCCGCCTGAGGAGGTCAAGAAGAAGCTCGTCAGGCAGGGCTTGCCAAGGCCGATGACGTCTTGCACAAAATTATATTTAATTAGGTTACAATGCTTCCATCAATAACATTATAAAAAAGAATAAGATGGATAGATACAGAAGCAGCGCATTCACCTTATATATATTCCAGGGTTGGTGCAAGTGGTGGTTACAAGACAGTGGAGGAAGGTTTGCCTTGGTAGCAGGAGCTAAGAAGTCTGAACTGCCGATTACGGCTGGTGCTTAGAGGGCCTTCGGTATGACACAGGGCTACTGGTTACCGGTGCTGCATAGCCACCTGCCGTTTGTAAAGCATCCGGAGTACGACTACTTCCTGGAGGAGCACTGGCTGTTTGAGGCCATAACCGAAACCTACATCCCCCTGCTGATGATCATGCAGAGGATGGTTGACGAAGGTGTTGACTTCCGGCTGACTACGTCCGTGACGCCCACGCTTGCCGAAATGCTGGCCGATGAACACCTCAGACAACGCTACATGAAACACCTGGACAAACTCATAGAGCTATCAGAGAGGGAGATCGACCGTCTGACCAACAACGCGGATTTTCTGCCACTGGCGCTCTTTTATAATCAAAGATTTAACGAGATCAAGTCCTTTTACGTAAACGCCCTCAACTGTAATCTTCTCAGCGGCTACAGGCGCTTTATGGATATGGGCAAGCTCGATGTCATCACCTGTGGAGCAACGCACGGATTCTTGCCGCTGTTGAGCGTCAATCCGCAGGCCGTTGAGGTGCAGATAGGAGTTGCGGTGCAGACGCACACGCGACACTTTGGCAAGGCGCCAGGTGGCATATGGCTGCCCGAGTGCGCCTACTACGAGGGACTGGATGAGGTACTCAGTAGACACTCGCTGCAATACTTCTTCCTTGACACCCACGGGTTGACCGAGGGCAGTCCGTCTCCACTGTACAACGTATATGCCCCCGTGTACACCACGCATGGGGTTGCGGCCTTTGCCCGTGACCCGCTGTCCTCGCAACAGGTGTGGAGTTCCAAGTCCGGTTATCCGGGGGACTTTGACTATCGCGACTTCTACAAGGACATCGGATACGACCTCGACTTTGGCTACATCAAGCCGTATATAAGCCCCGACGGCATACGTGTCTTTACCGGGCTGAAGTACTACCGGGTGACAGGCCCTGCCGACGACAAACGCCCCTACATCCCGGAAGTGGCACGAAACAAGGCCATCCTCCACGCCAGGGACTTCTGCTCCAAACGGGACGACCACCTACGGGCGCTATCCCGTGGCATGGACAGACCCCCTGTAGTCGTCTCCTGCTATGACACCGAACTGTATGGGCATTGGTGGTTTGAGGGGCCGGAATTCTTGTACCACGTCTTCTGTCAGACACACAACGGTAAGACTATCGAGGCCATCACCCCACTGGAGTATCTCTCCGGGCATCCCGATAATCAGGTGGTAAGTCCAAGGCCGTCCACCTGGGGTGACAAGGGCGGTTATGACGTCTGGCTCAACGACAAAAACGACTGGGTCTACAAGCACCTCTTTTCGATGGCTACAACCATGGAGACCCTGGCCAACGCACACTACAACGAAACTCACCCTATCACTATCAGGGTGCTCAACCAGTTGCTCAGGGAACTGCTTTTGAGTCAGAGCAGCGACTGGACTTTTCTGATGACCATGGGGACGGCCTCTCAGTACTGCGAAAAGCGAACCAAAGAACACATCGCAAACTTCAACCTCCTCCTGGAGGGCTTCAGGGCCAGGCGTCTGGATATAAACTTCCTGCAATGGCTGGAACAAAAAAACTCCATATTCGAAAACCTCAACTTCCGAGTTTTCGCCTGCAAGCGTTGAACAAAGACAAAGGCAAAAGGCAAGAAAGGGGCGGCTCCGCCCCCCTTCAGAACCCCCTGCAAGGGGACCAGTCCCCTTGACCCCTTTATACTGTTACCATGTGCATCATTTAATAACATGCAAGTGAATAAGTCTATCGTATTTCTCTTAATCATCCTGTGTATAATCCGGTTTGTGGCAGTACCTATGCACCGTAAGATTGAGGAGAAACGTGGGCTGTTGTCGGAGTTGCAGGCCGTCTACGATAGCAAACAACAACTGATGCGTCGGTATATGTCGTTGGATACGGGGGCAGACCCGGCACTCGAACAGGAACTTGCAACCCTCTTGTATCCCAGGGACGCCAACAGGACGGAAATTCAGACCGACCTGGTCAGGGCTGTCACGGGGTTGGCTGAAAAAAGGGCGCTCAATGTGTTAAACTTCCAGTTGCTGGAAGACACGCAGGAGGCTGTGTTGTCTGATGCCTCGGTTCTGATTCGTGTATCGGGGCAGATCAGGGCAGCCATTGAGCTGTTAAAGGATATATTAGAAGCAAGGCCGATCCTTACGGTAAAGGACGTTGAAATTAGTGGAAGTGGCAACACCTATACGGTTAAACTTATTGTCACGGGTTACATCAGAAGACTCTGACGGTGTGGCCAGGCAGTAGGCTTGTCTGCCTTGGGACATACCCTGCTGGCCGGCTTCAGGAGGTACAAGTTCGATGCCTTGATTGTGGCAATCATCGTATCGGTGATGCCTGTTGTGGTGGAGCGCTATGGCAGGATACCTGTGACAGAGGGCAAGGTCACTGCATCCGGTTCCACAGGGCAAGCGGCGGAGGACAAGGTGTCGTTGATGGCATTGCTCCGGCAACAGGGCAGACAATACGAAAATATCTCCGTGCGCAACATATTCTCCGCCGATGGCAAGTATGCGCCGGAGGTTGCTGCTGTGGCGGTGCCTGCAAAGAGTTATCGCCTTGTCGGGGTGTTAAACACCGGTGTAGTGCGGGCCGTGTTGATGGATGAAACGGACGCCCTCTATATATTAAAGGAGAAGGACAAGCTCGGTAATAGTGGCGAGTTGTCGCTTATCAAGGGATTGTCGGTGGTCTTGAAAGACGATAGCGGCGAAAAGGAATTAAAGGTCTTTGACATAAAGAGACAATAAGTACATGGATAGAAGTATTTTTATAAATGGGGTCAAGGGGACTGGTCCCCTTGCAGGGGGGTCTGAGGGGGGGCGGAGCCGCCCCCTTCTTTATCTTGACCGGAGTTAACTCAACAGGCAATATAATTAATCATGGATAGGTACTTAATAAGGCAGGATTGATGAAAAGGTATTGTTTATTATTGATCGTAGTCGTGCTGATATCGCTGCAGGCATGTAAGACGGCACCCCGCAAGGCGGACCTGGAGCCTTTTGGCATAGATAGCGACAACGCAACATCGCGGATAATCCCCGGCAACCGCTTTAAGGAACTCGAGGAGGCTGCGCAACACAAGCCCTCCGGTGACATGGTAGAGGCACTCCAGATGCCATCTTATGAGCAGACGACAAATGACAAACTGGCCTTTGAGCTTCATCCCGTTGACCCCAAGAGGTTAACCATGCAAGACAAACCCGTCATGATAAACGTTGACGGGATGGCGCTGTCGGACTTCATAATATACGCCGTTGGTGATGCCTTAAAGGTAACGTTCTTTATAGATGAAGCGGTCAAGGGTATGAAGACCCCCGTGACGTTAAGGATGACGAAAGAGATGTCAGCTGCCGGTGCCCTGGACATTGTCGTAGAGCTGCTGCGGCAGAAGGGACTGCTGGTAGGTGAGAAGGCCGGCAGTCTGTACATACTCAAACCTGTAACCGGCACAGACCCAACCGATGTGAGGGTTGGCAGGATGCCTGCGGTCAGTTCAATGACGGTGGTTCAGGTGGTCAACCTCCGCTACGTTGGTGTTGCCGACCTTGCCCCCCTAATAACGGAGCTGTACAAGGGCACCGTGACCACAAAGACCTACCCCAGGGACAATGCGCTCATTCTCATGGGAGTGGCATCGGCCATGAAGTCGGTCATCAGCTTCATAGATACAATGGATGTTCCGTATCTTCACCAGAGGAAGCTTTCGCTTCTTAGGTTGATCTATTGGAAGCCGGAGGAGTTTGTTACTCAGTTGACGTCAATACTGAAGGGACTTGGCATACAGGTGTCAACAGACCACAGAGAGCCTGGGGTGATGCTAATCCAGGTGAAGTCCTTAAACGGGGTTCTGGTATCGGCGCCCGACCAACAGGTCATGGACTTCGTGCAGCAGTGGAGGGACAAGCTCGACAGCGCCGAGTCCGCCGGGACAGAGGAGAAGACGTTTTCCTATGTGCCGCGCTACAGTAAGGCCTCCGAGTTGGTGGAATCCATCCAGAAGCTCTACGGAGTGGTGCATAAGACAGACGTAAGGGCAAAAGCGGAGGTCAGGTCGCCAGTGTCAACCACCCCTGCGGCAGCTACCACCACAACAACAACACAACCCCCTACCCCTGCCCCTGTTTCGCCCCAGGGGACAGTAACCGAGTTCTCTGCACAAGGGCTTAGGATTGCCTCTGATGACAGGAGGAACATCGTAATGATGATGACCACGCCGTCAATATACCGAAACATACTTGGCCTGTTGCGGGAAATCGACACACCGCCAAGGCAGGTACTCATTGAGGCCACCATTGCCGAAATGACGCTTGATGATCAAAATAATATGGGGTTTGAGTGGTATCTCTCCGGGCGGATGCTTGACGGGAAGTTCGCACTCTCAACGCTGGGACAACTTGGCCTGGATAAAAGTTCGGGGATGGTATACCACTTCACCGCGGACAACTCCAAGGTGGAATCGCTTATCAACATGCTTGCCACCGACAAAAAGATCGAAATCCTCTCCAAGCCACACCTGATGGTCCTGGACAACACGGAGGCCACCATCCAGATAGGTAACGATGTTCCCATCATATCGAGCGAGGTTTCCTCTACAGACGTCAGTTCATCGACAACCACCCCCAGCGTTCTGAGAAACGTCCAGTACAAGAGCACGGGTGTTCTGATGAGACTAAAACCCACAATCAATGCCGAGGGATTTGTCACCATGGAGATATCCCAGGAGGTCAGCGAGGCACAGACCAACCAGACCTCTAATATAGACTCCCCGCTGATACTGAAAAGACGGATCAATACCTCCGTTGTTGCCGCCAACGGGCAGACTGTTATAATAGGAGGCATAAGGTCGAAAAATGTCGATTCTACAGAGAAAAAGGTACCCTTGCTTGGCGATATCCCTATCCTGGGGTATGCCTTCAAGAGCAGCTCTGACAGGGTCAGAAGGACAGAGCTTATCGTGCTCATCACCCCCAGGATACTGTCAAATCCCGACGACACATCCACTGTCACTCAGGAGATAAAGGGCAGCTTTCTGAAGTTCAGGTAGGATGCACGGCACAGGGTGCATAAATTTTTCAACAACAAGAAAACATTCCGAACCTGTGCTATAATATAATGATGCAACGTAACGAAGCCATAAGTCTATTGGAACGTCACGAGGCCGACCTGAAGCGGTTTGGAATTGAGCATCTTTACCTTTTTGGCTCCACTGCACGCGATGAGGCGAAGGAGGATTCCGATGTTGATCTTTTCTTTGACTATGAAAAGGGAAATTTCGGTCTCTTTGAGCTGATGGATGTGAAGGAATACGCCTCTCAAATCCTTAGATGCAAGGCTGATATCATGACACGCGATAGTCTGCACAAGACACTGCGGCAGGGCATCGAAGCCGCAGCGATTTGCGTATTCTGAGTGACCGCACCTTCGCTTATTCCACGCCTTACTGACATTGTCGAGGCTATCGAACGCGTTTGCGGCGTATTAGAGGATGTGTCGCTTGATGCATTCGAAGCCGATTGGCAAAGACAATGGATTGTGCAACGCGGCGTCGAAATTATCTCTGAGGCAAGC
>NZ_JABXWD010000178.1 GCF_019173545.1 Candidatus Magnetobacterium casense
AGTCCCCTTGACCCCTTCCTGCGAAACCTTTTACCATGCTTTTTGGGGAGGATTCCCTGTACGTATGCACCCAAACTCACCCGACTTGCGTTTTCGCTGACACGGTTGTATAATAAATCCATGAGCGTAATAACGATACCACGAATATTAAGAGAAAAGTTAGGAGACGAGGCAGTTGAGGCTTTTGCCAAGGTCATCAGCGAGGCGGGTCTGGACACCAGGAGAGACTTGGCTACTAAGGAAGACTTGTTTAAGGTAGAGACCAGACTCAAGGAAAATATAACTAAAGTTAAGGAAGACGTCAGCAAAACAGAGGGCAGACTCAGGGAAGACATAGCAAAGGTTAAGGAAGACATAGCAAAGGTTAAGGAAGACGTCAACAAAACAGAGGGCAGACTCAGGGAAGAAATCGCAAAGGTCAAGGAAGACGTCAACAAAACAGAGGGCAGACTCAGGGAAGAAATCGCAAAGGTCAAGGAAGACAGCGCCAAGATCAGGGAAGACGTTGCCAAGATTAGCGGTGAAATGGTACTGCTCAAGTTGATGTTGGGCGGTATGCTGGCCGGCATGATATCCCTTATAGTTAAGACGTTTTTCATGCACTAACCTATTTCTTGGTATACTAAAATGACACGGGTTTTTTCGGGCATGATATTTGAGTGTGAAATAATGGGATCAAGGGGACTGGTCCCCTTGCAGGGGGTTCTGAAGGGGGCCAGGTGCGACCTGGAGCGCCAAGAAGCGGAGCCGCCCCTTTCTTTCTTGTATGCAGGCAATTTTGATACCCGAAAAAACTCGAATCCGATCAGCATACCACATTTCAATGGGGTTAAGCGATAGCATTTTTTTACATTGACAATTCTGTCAGATTTATTGTACGGTATTGTTGGTGTGTTAAGGGCTGTGCAATTACTCTCCCGGACACTCAATGACAGATTAAGGAGCAAGAGGTCAAATGGACAAGGCAAGGGTACAAATCGTGGAGGATGAGGGGATCATTGCGTTGAGTTTGACGCGTAAACTGGAGAAGCTGGGATATATAATTACATCGGTGGTTCCGTCGTCTGAGGAAGCCATCAAAAAGGCCGAAACAGACATGCCCGATATCATACTGATGGACATAGCAATCCAGGGCGCCATGGACGGCATAGATACTGCCGCAGAGATATCCCGACGATTTAATATCCCCATAATATTCATGACCGCATACGCCGATGAACAACTGCTGGAACGTGCAAAGATAACAGAACCCTATGGCTACATTGTAAAACCCTCCACCGACAAAGAGATACATATAATGATCAAGATGGCGCTGTACAAGCATGGCATGGAGCAATGGCGCAAATCGGCAGAATACAAGGAAACACTCCTGCGGGAAATCCACCACAGGGTCAAAAACAACTTCCAGATAATCACGAGCCTCCTGAGCCTGCAATCGGCAAATATAACCGACAGACGCATCGTCAACGTCTTCGTGGACAGTTTTAACCGCATCAAGGCAATGTCCACCATCCACACAAAGCTGTATCAGTCCGACGATCTGTCAAAGCTCGACTTTGAGGAGTATGTGAGCGAACTCTGCACGGAACTTGTCAACTCCTATGACATTCATCCAAGCACACCGGTCTTAAAGCTGGACGTAGATATCGCAAACATAGGCATTGACGTTGACATTGCAACCCCCTGTGGACTGATCATCAATGAGATCGTCTCAAATTCAATGAAATACGCATTTCCGGACAACGCTCCTGGTGAGATATTTGTCAGCTTTAAAAAAGATGACAACGACAATTACGTCTTGCTGGTTGGCGATAACGGCGTTGGTATTCCAAAGGACTTTGATCTGAGCAAATCGAGGTCGTTAGGTATGCAGTTGGTACACGACCTGGTAAAGAAAAAACTAAAGGGCAGTATCGAGGTGGACACCACAAAAGGAACCGTCTACAAGATTGTTTTTAAGAAATCAAAAACCGACACACCGTAACTGAAACAGATAGGGCAACTCTGTCTGCCTATCACGGATAGAGGTTGAAAGGACATATGGACTTATCCGCACAACGAAGACATAGCATATTGTGGGACAATGTTTCCCTCACAATAAAGATAGCCGCCATTATGGTAATCCTGGGTGTAACGCTGCTACTGGTATTAGGCCATATACATAGAAAAATGATGGCCGAGATATTTAATGCGCAACTGCATAAACAGTTGGAGTCTCAGAGCAAAGAGAACAGACAGATGTTTGACAGATACTTTCTCAGCTATCAACACAGCGTGGGGGCATTGGCAAACGACTATGACTTAATAGCCTATGTAAAAAACGCCTCATGGGACGGCGGCAAACCGATAAACACGGATGGCGAGCATGAACTCCCCCCGTGGTTGCCCAAGGCATCGGTGCTCAAATTTTATGTAGGATTTGACTACGCTATGCTCTATGACAAAGGTGGCACACTCCGGGGGGCGTATAACGCAACTGACGACCCCCTGCCTGCCGAGTTCAGGGAGCTGACACCCCTGCGCCTGTATCCGGGGCAGTCCTACATGAAACGTTTTGACGGCGCAAGCTATGTCCTTGCCTCCAAGGATGTTAAGGACGCTACCGGCAACAAAATGGCCGTCCTCGTAATAGCCCATCACATCAACCATAACTTGCTTACAGACGCTATGGGGCCTCTCAACTATGAAAACACCGTGGTACTGGCCGGCGCCACAGACCATGCCATAGTGGCAAGCAATAAACCCGATCTGATGCCAAATGCAACAAAGGTTGAAGACCTTAAGGATAAATTTATATTTGGCGGCAAACATTTCCTGGACTATGGCGAAGATGAGGTTCACCTGATGCTTGTCTCTGTAATTTCAATGGACGAGGTTAAAGAACTCAGGACAAATGTGCTCTCAGGCAACCTCAGGTTTAACATAATTACCGCCGTTGCCCTTATATTGTCCTTTGTCGTGATCATGCTCTATATCACCATGCGCATCAGGAAACTGGACGACTATGTGGCTGACGTCTCCAAGGCACACCTTGGCCTACAGCCGCTTGAATCAATGGGCGGGGATCAGCTCCGTGTCCTTGAACGGAGGTTTCACCGCCTGTTTGACGAACTGATGACGTCAAGATCGCAAATTGAGCGACGTGCCTCCGATATGGAAAAGCTCAACGACGAACTAAAGGAGACCACCGCACAGTTGATCCAGTCGGCCAAGCTATCGGCCCTGGGAGAGCTTACCGCCGGTGTCGCACACGAACTCAACCAACCCTTAAATGGCATAAAAATAGTCTGCCAGTCGGTCATTAAAGACATACAGAAAGGCCGCCATAACACCGGAGAACTGCAAACCGACCTTACCGATATCGTGGAACAGGTTGATAAGATGGCGGCCATCATTGATCATATGAGGATATTCACGCGCCGCACCGAGGTCATGAGCATGGAACTCATAGATATAAACACCGTAGTGGAAGGGCCGTTTAAGCTGTTGGGGCAGCAGTTGAAACTCAGTGGTATCGATGTAATAAAAAACATGGCGCCCGACCTCCCCCGTATTAATGGCGACATAATAAGGCTTGAACAGGTGTTCATAAACCTGATAAATAACGCCAAAAACGCCTTGAAAAATGTACCAGAAACCGACTCGCCTACGGATAAAACCCTTAAAGTAACGACCTGCCTGACAACCAACAGCAACCTGCCCTCCTGTCCCAATGTCATAGTCGTAGAGGTAGAGGACAATGGCCCCGGTATCCCCGAATCTATACGGGATAAGATATTTCAACCGTTTTTTACCACCAACGACCCCGGCAAAGGCACCGGCTTGGGGCTTTCCGTATCAAAGAAGATCGTGGATGAACACGGTGGTATGATCTCTGTCCAGAGCGATGCCGGCAGGGCGACGATATTCAGGGTCGTGCTGCCGATAGCCGAAAAGAAACCTTAAGTAGTCTTTATATGGAGGCAATTAAAATGTACAAGGTCTTGGTGATAGAAGACGATGAGGTAGCCAGAAAGCAACTGGCTAAATTCATTCAACATGAGGGGTTTGAGGTAACCGAGGCAGAGGATGGCCGTGTAGGGATTGATCTGTTTCGTTCGGAGAAGCCGCATATTGTCATTACGGATATGAAGATGCCCAACGTTGGTGGCATGGAGGTAGTTCACAAGATCAAGGAGTTATCACCTCATACCGATATAATCCTAATTACTGCCTTTGGGGAGACGGACGTTGCCATAGCGGCGCTTCGTGGAGGGGTCATGGACTATCTGAAAAAACCCGTAGACCTTCGACTGCTAAGAACGGCGCTTGGAAGGGCAAAGGAAAATCTTCTTATGCGGGAAGAGTACAACTTGCAACCGAGCATATTGCTGGTTGAGGACGAGGAACTACCCCGCAAACGCCTGGTGAGGGTCCTGGAGAAAGAAAACTGGAAGATTGTTCAGGCCGCAGATGGCGAGGAAGCCGTAAAGCTCTTTAAATTAAACAAAATAGATATTGTCCTGACGGATATAAAGATGCCTAAAATGAACGGCCTTCAGGCCCTGCATCACATGAGACTCATAAGCACCGATTTTGAGTCTATCATCTTTACCGGATACGGCGACGAGGACAGCGCCATACAGGCAATGCGCGAGGGGGCTATCAGCATGCTGAAAAAACCCGTCGATCTTGACCAGTTGATTGTGACGATAGAAAAGGCCATAGAAAACCTCCAACTCGACAGGGTGTTAAGGTACCGCAACCGTGAGCTTGAACTTGCCAAACAGATAATCACCCAGATAACCGCCGAACAGGAGGTCATTATCAACCTGCAGCAATCGGTTATACAGCAGACGATGGATTTTGCCAGAAAGTTACTGGATGCCATCCCTATGGCGCTGCTTGTACTCAAGAGAGATTTTACAATAGTCTATGCCAACAAGTCTCTCGCAAACATAATCGGGGATACCCCTGAGAGGTTGGATGAGGCCCTGATCAAAAAAATGAAAAACATGGGCATAAAAGAGCTTTTCATCAATCAACTGACTGAAAAGATCAACCGTCTGTATGAAATCCCGGGCAGCATAGAGGTCATTAAAACCGGTGAGTTTTCGTACCTCACTCTGACCCTGATCAAGATCGTTGCCGAGGAACGGGATAGCTATGTCTTGATTGCAGTGCGCGGGGAGAGACCCGAGGGTAAAGGATAGAGCATGAATGCCAATAAGGTAACCGTCCTTATTGTTGATGATGACAAGATAATAAGGGAGCAGTTAGAGAAAGAGGTACTGAGGGGGTTTTTTAACGTTGAGGTGGCCGAGGATGGCAAAACGGCCATTGAAATAATAAAACGCAAAGAGATCGGAATTCTCCTTGTTGACGTAAACCTCCCCGACATCAACGGGATTGACCTTATTCGTAAGGTCAAGGAGATAAAGTCCGGATGTGAGCTGATAGTCATCACCGGCTATGGCAACATCGATGTAGCCATCCAGTCGCTGAGAAACGGCGCCATTGACTACATAGAAAAACCCGTCAACATAGATGAGTTTCAGGCAGCCCTGGGCAGGGCACAGGAGAGACTCTCAGAGAGAGACCTGCTTATTGCCACCAGCTCAATTCTGATCATAGACGATGACGAAATAGTGACAAGAAGGCTTAGGTCATTTTTTGAACGAGAGGGCTATGAGGTATTCACCGCGGCAAATGGATTAAACGGACTGGAGATCATTGAGTTCAATAAAGTAGACGTCGTCATTACGGATATAAGAATGAAAGATATGGACGGCATAGAAGTGCTCAAGCGGGCAAAGAGTTACTACAAGGATATCGAGTGCATAATGGTAACCGGCGTTAAAGACAACGAATATGCCATAAAATCGCTTCGTGCCGGCGCTGCCGACTATATAACCAAGCCTGTCAACCTCGATGAACTGCTCATGTCGGTAAAAAAGACCGTGGAGAGAATAAACCTCAATCGAACCCGTCTATACAGGGCCAGGGAGCTTAAGATATCCTCCGAAATCATATCAAGGATGAACGAAGAGCTTGAAAAGCGTATACAGGAGCGTTCACGGGAGCTTGACCATATCCAGGCACAGCTCTTTCAGACCTCCAAGCTGGCCACCTTGGGGGAGATGTCGGCGGGAATCGCCCATGAGATGAATCAACCCCTGGGGGGGATAGCCCTTGTGGCCAAGAGCTTTCGCAAGCTCCTTGAGAGGGACAAGCTGACAAGGCAGGAGCTGGAATCAGGCCTTAATGATATAGAGACGTCGGTTAAGCGCATGTCCAGGATAATCCAGCATATACGGACTTTCGCACGTCAGGACACCTTGAAATTCACGGAAGTGGATGTCATTGATACGGTAATCTCCGCATTCAGTCTCCTGGATGAGCAACTCAGGCTGCATGAGATAGAGGTCGTTAAAGACCTTACCCCCGGCCTGCCCAAGATCATCGGCGAACCCTTTCAACTGGAGCAGGTGTGGATAAACCTCATCACAAACGCAAGGGATGCGCTCAATGAAAAGGCCAGACAACTGAAGGTCAAAAAATCCGCCTCCACTGCTTACAATAAATGTCTGAAGTTTTCCGTCCAGCACGATATCGACACTGCCTCGGTGGTTGTTTCAGTGAGCGATAACGGCACGGGGATGTCTCTGCACGTCAGGGAGAGGGTATTGGAGCCGTTCTTTACGACCAAGGAAGTCGGACAGGCAACCGGTCTGGGGCTATCCATAAGCTATGGCATTATCAAGAATCACAAGGGCAGGTTGGAAATCGACAGCATCGAAGGAGAAAGCTCTACAATCAGGGTGTTGCTTTCAACGGATTATCCCCAGGAGGATGCCTCTGCCTGAAATGGAAAAGAAAGAAGGACAGCGGCTCCGCCCCTGGCTTGAAGAGGGAGAGCAGGAATCCATGCCTTTTACCGTGAAAATCTTATTGAGTTAAGACACAAAACTCCCCCTCACCGTCCATGACAGTTTTTTTTGCGATGATTCTATGTCTTATTCCTT
>NZ_JABXWD010000179.1 GCF_019173545.1 Candidatus Magnetobacterium casense
AATAACGTCATGCTTTTTAGGCTAAATGCGTTTATTGATATGTCAAAGCGGGAGGATAGGTTGTTGGAGATGGAGCAGGGCATTAGCATTGATGATATGGAGTGTCTGAAGTGGAGGGCAATGCTTAGGTACGCCCTTATCAGGAACGTGGGGAGGGGGCTTAAAGATGATGAAAGGGCCGTGGCGCTAAAGAAAGTGGAACAGAGCGTTCAATGGCTTGAGGAGCACGGCGGAGGTTTAAAGATACCGCTGTGGCATATAATCTATAACCGTAGATAAGGAGGAAGTGCAATGGACACAAAAGGCAGAGGTACAAGCACCATGATGAAGGTAGAGTTCTGGGATAATAAAGACAAAGGGTTGATTAATCCTGATCTCTTTTCCGATAAGGCCGATAAGATTGCCGAGGGATTAAATAGAGAAGGAAAAAACAAAAACTCTCAGATACGAAGGTTTTATGATGAGGTCGTCATGTTTAACAGGAGGGTAAAAGACAAGCCATCGGAGTTTGCAAAGATACTGCCTTATCTGAAGATGCTAAACGCAAAGGCGGCATATGCCGAGGGTAGAAAGCTGATATCACGCGATTTTAAGGATTTCATCAAAGAACAGATAGGTCAGATTAATGACGAAAGAGACCTTGACGTCTTTGCAAGCTTCTTTGAGGCCATTATGGGATATTATAAGTACTATAATCCAAAGGACTAAGACACGGAGGTAAGACATGGAATTAAAACTCACAGAGATCAAAAAACTTGAGGGCAAGATAACACTTAAGAGCGGTCTTCACATAGGCTCTGGCAATGCGGAGATGCACATTGGCGGCACGGACAGCCCTGTGATCAAGCACCCCCATACCCTTAAACCCTACATACCGGGGTCTTCGCTAAAGGGGAAGGTACGCTCCCTGCTTGAGATGGAAAGCGGATTGATGGTCTACACGGAAGGCGCTGTCGTATCAGGCAAGATACTGGAAAAGGTAAGCGATAAAGGCTTAAAGGCCAAATGTACTGCCCTGCTCAAGGTCTTTGGGGCTAGCGCCGATGATGCCTCTGAGGAAATTGGACCGACAAGGGCGTCGTTTGCCGACTGCTATCTCGATAGTGAGTGGCTTAAAACGGTGCAGGACAATCGTTGGTCTCTTACGGAGGAAAAGTCTGAAAACGTCATAAACAGGATCAGGGGTACAGCCGAGAATCCGAGATTTATCGAGCGGGTACCGGAGGGGGCAGTCTTTAACTTCTTGATTACCTTTAAGGTGTTGGCTGAGGACGATAAGGGGCTATTTGAATCAGTACTCCTTAGGGGGCTTAAGCTGCTTGAGATGGATGCCCTTGGTGGGAGTGGAAGCAGGGGGTATGGAAGGATAAAGATAGCGTTTAACGACGAGGGGATAAACGGCATGTTTGAGGAGTTGATGCCCTTTAATCAGGGAGGCGGCAGTTGAAGACATATGAGATTACCATAAAGCCACTTAGCGGATTTGCAACCCCCCTCAAGGGAGACACCATATTTGGGCACTTCTGCTGGCAGTTAGTCTATGACGAACAGAAACTGCTCGGTGAGCTGTTTGACACCCTGATTGCCCGTTATCTGGAGGCCCCCTTTGTGGTATTTTCATCCGCCTTTCCAAAGCTATACGCAAATAAAGTTTACACATATGCCCTACCCTCGCCTAACCTGCCACCTGATTGCATGTTTGACCTCCCACAGGACACAGTGCAACGCATAAAGAAGCGCAAGGAGGTTAAGTCAAAAAAGTGGATGCTTGTACCAGAAGGCAAGAAATTCTCGTCGTTTAGGGATTTGAAATTCTGCAATGACAAGGAGCTGTTTGATGAATTTAAGGCGGCGCTGAGTGATACAGAAAGGCGGCAGATACACAAGGGGGGCGGTAGCAGCTTTATTGCCGACTTTCTTCAACCTCACAACACCATAAACAGACATACCGGCACAACCGGAGAGGGTCGCTTTGCACCATTTTCAGTGGAGCATGGGGTGTATTATCCTAACACGGAACTGGCGCTGTTTGTCGGCATAGACGATGACGTTGTAACAATTGAACAGGTAACTACGGCCATAGAGAGGATCGGGGATATGGGCTTTGGCCGTGATGCTTCAAGCGGCCTTGGCAGGTTTTCTCTGGGGGAGTATATGGAGATAGACCTCGTCGGTTTGGGTAGCGATAATCCAAATGCCTGTTACACCCTTGCCCCATGCGTCCCTGAGAAGGGTGTCTACGCTGATGCGTTTTTTACGCCGTTTACGAGGTTTGGCAAGCATGGCGATGTGCTGGCCAGGTCAGGCAATCCCTTCAAATGTCCGGTTGTCATGGCCGATGAAGGGGCCGTCTTTATGCCAAAGAACAGAGATATACCTACGAAACCGTATATAGGGGTTGGTGTCACTGATATATCGCTTGTGCAGGATAAGACCGTGGCACAGGGGTATTCGCTCTACATACCGGTTAGCGTGGAGGCTTAAGATGGAAAAACCAATACGAGCCAGGCTCCACGTAATGTCTCCGGTGCACATAGGCTGCGATGACGTATATGAGCCAACGTCATTTGTTATACTTAAAGAAGGTGATGAATTGAACCTGGCAGCCTTTGATCCAATGGTTTTTGTCGATTCCTTGTCGGACCAAGACAAGGAGGAGTTCTTAGGCATATGTGACAAGGGCAGTGTCGCATCTATTGTCGAAATGATGAAATTTATTGCCGGCAAGTTTCAACCAAATAACATAGTCAGGGTTGAGTGTAGTAGCGTCCTGCTGGAACACTATAAGAAGGTTAGGAGTGGAAAAGGTGGGAAAAATGAACTCAATCAATTTCAAATTGCCAGAACCGCATACAATCCACATAACAATCTGCCATATATACCAGGTTCCTCGATAAAAGGGGCAATACGCACGGCCTATCTGAATAAGCTGGCAAAGGAAAGCAACCGTTTAAATACTGACGCAAGCAAAGACCTCGAAAACCGGCTCCTTGGCGGACAATTCGACACTGATCCCTTGCGACTGCTCAAGGTGTCTGACTTTGTGCCGGCAGGGGAGGCTAAATGCAAGATATTCTATGCCGTTAACAGGAAGAAGGATCAAGGTCAGACCGCTAAAGGGCCATATCAAATATTAGAGACTATAAGGGTTGGTACAGTCTTTAGCGGCACCATAAATATCGATCAACCGTTAATCGATAAACCGTTAAAGCCAGGGGGTATAAAAACGCCTGTCGAGCGAGATGTCTTGTTAAAGGCCATTAACGATTTTTATAGTAGCATATGTGATGACGATAACGAGGTCATAAACAGGATTGGGGCAAGCGCCTTCCTAATGCCTCCGGACATAAAGGGCAAGATAGGTCGGTCTGCCTTTTTGATCAGGATAGGCAGACACTCCGGGGCAGAGGCCGTAACCATCAAGGGGTATAGGAAGATAAAGATTATGCATAAAAACGGGGGGTCTACTAATGAGTCTTGTGCCACTACCCTATGGCTTGCATCCGAGGAGTCCTATCCGGACAGCAACGTCAGCCTCAAGCCCTTTGGATGGGCAGTATTGGAGATTGAACAATAATCAGCGATAAGGAGGAGTAATCATGGAAGAAAAAACGTACAAGGCAATGATCATATCGGTTGGTGGAACACCGGAACCTATTGTAAAGTCTATTTCACACTATATCCCTGAGTTTGTCTCATTTTTCGCATCCCAGGAGACGTGTGACAGCATAGCGGCAATAAAAAGAGGCATTGAAGACTCCTGTGGACTGGAGATAAGGAGCGAACGAACCCTGGTAGACAATGCGGATGATTTACGGCACTGTTTTCCCTTGGCAAAGGAATCCGTTAAAAGGGTAATGGATAAAGGCTACAATAAGGAGGATGTGATCGTTGACTACACCGGTGGGACAAAGAACATGTCTGTAGCCCTTGCCCTTGCCTCGGTTACGTATGGCCTTCGTTACTCATACGTTGGTGGAACGCAGAGGACTAAGGACGGTGTTGGTATTGTCCAGGACGGACACGAGACGGTCTACGATAGTGTAAATCCCTGGGATTTATTGGCAGTAGAGGATAAGAAAAAGATTTCGCTCCTTTTCAATCAATATCAGTTTAAGGCCGCAAAGGATTTGTTAGACGCTCTGGTGCAAAAAGGGGTAGAAGGTGGCTTCCACTTTAAATTGCTGGCGAGCCTTGTAGATGGTTACTACAAATGGGATTTGTTCAAACACAATCAGGCCCAAGACTCGTTTACAAAAGGAAAGGTGGACTTATTACAAGAATTCCATGATAATGGTATCAGGGCCTTTGCTGAGGCCACAAAGAAGAACCTGGAGATTGTCAACGTGTTATCAGAGGCAAAAGGGCGTTGCTCTCGTCGTGTCCACCATGTCCTTGACATGTACGCAAATGCGCTAAGGAGGTTTAAGGAGGGAAAGACAGATGATGCCGTACTCAGGCTCTATAGGCTTGTAGAGATGATTGCACAGGAGAGACTCTTACATACATATGAAATAAACACTTCTGATGTAAAAGAAAAGCAGTTACCAGAGGCATTAAGGGAAGGTTTTGTTCATAAATATAAGGATCGTGGTACAATAAAGCTGCCCCAAAATGCCTCTCTGCAATTGCTCCTTGAACTTGGCGACGAGTTAGGACAGGTATACTTGTTAAACGAGGATAACTTCAGAAAATTACAATCCGAGAGAAATCAGTCTTACCTTGCTCATGGTTTAAACAGTTCACAGGAATCAACGTATGACAAGCTAAGGAAGTTTATTCTTGACCTAAAGGCCTTTAACGAGTCAGACGTCCCCGTTTTTCCAAGGTTGGAGTTTGACGACTAAGGGTAGCTGTGGTCTATGACAAGGACTTTGTATCTCATAGCCTATGATATTACGGAGGATAACCGTTTGCATGACGTGCGTTATCTCCTTAAGGGGTACAGCACAGGTGGTCAGAAATCCGTGTATGAGTGCTTTCTGACCGAAGGTGAACTGAAATACGTAATTGGGCAACTCAAGGGGCTTATAAAGGATAAAGATGACCGTGTGCATATCTTTCAAATGGATGGCAGAAGTACTCCTCACGTGCTGGGCATAGCGCTGCCGCCCCATGACCCCGATTACTTTTATATTGGATAGGAGGATGTAGCGTGGGAACCTTGTATATCGACAGGAAAGACATTCTTATAAGGGATGATGGTAACACCCTTGCCTTTTATGCAAATGGCACAAAAGAGGGCAGTGTCCCTATAAAGCCACTTAAGAGAGTTGTAATCGTAGGTTCTGTGACACTTGAGACCTCGGCGCTTCACAAGCTAGCACAAGAGGGTGTCACCGTAGTGTTTCTCTCTGGAAGGAGTTTGAGCTTTAATGGCATATTCCACGGCAGACTACACAACAACGGTGTACTGAGGGTTAAGCAGTATGAGATGTCCCTGTCTGACTTCAGCAGGCTGTTTTCTGTCGAGATAGTAAGGAGAAAGGTTGACACACAGATTGGTCTGTTAAAAGAAGCCCTCCAAGAGCGGCCTGACAAACGGTTACCCCTGTTTACGGCATTAAAGACCCTTGAAAAGATATCGGAAAAAGTCACCGGATTGCCCGACCAAGACACCCTGATGGGACTTGAGGGTGGGGCTGCGTCCTCATATTTTCAGGCATATACAACGCTTTTTGCCGACTCTCTCGGTTTTGTAAAGCGCACAAGAAGACCCCCTGAAGACCCCGTTAATGCAATGCTGTCCCTGTGCTATACAATGCTTCACTACGAGATGGTGAGGGAGATAGAGGTAATAGGGCTTGACCCGTTTATTGGTTTCTATCACAGGTTTGAGTACGGTAGGGAATCCCTGGCATGCGACCTTGTGGAATCTTTTCGTGCAGATGTGGATAGGTTTGTGTGGCATTTGTTCAGGAAGAGGGAATTCACAGACAGGGACTTCTTTCAAGATAGCGAAAGGGCAGGCTGTTATCTAAAAAAAGAAGGCAGAAAGCGATTTTATCCAATGCACGAACAATGGGCCAAGGAGATGAGAGGCAGTTATGTTAATAGCGTAAGGGAACTAACACGGAGGATAATGGATGGACAGGACGCTTTATCTGAATGAGGCAAAGGGGATAGAGATTGTACGCGATGGTCCGTCCCTGCTCGTAAAAGAGTCAGGTAAGGCCAATAGGCGCATCCCCGTTCGTCTTATAGGGAGGGTGTTTATCTCCGGCAACGTTAAGTTAGAATCGGGGGTATTTTCCCTCCTTGCTGAGAATCAGATACCTGTTATGTTGATGAGTGTATCGGGGGACAATGGCTCCGTCTGTTTACCGTATAATGATCGTCTGCCTTTGTATTACGATAAGCAGAGGATATTCATTGAAACAGAGGACAATGTTTCACGCTTTAAGGCGTTCTGTGTGTCATGGAGGAAGAGATTTCAAATCGAGGCGCTCACTATCATGGCTAAGACACAAGCTCAGAGCTTTCTTGAAGAGGGTATCAAGGAGTCTGAGTATTGTCAGGCCATGGCCGGGTACTTTACGGCATATGAAAGACAGATTAAGACTGTCAGGAGGATAGTCTCAAATCTATCCAGGGGGCTGATTGTTGAAATGCTTGTCAAGGCCAGGCTTGACCCTCACATGGGTGTTGTTCACAGGAGGCAGAATTTTGGATTTGCCCTTGATATTTCCTATATATTGAGTCCAGAGACAGACCTGCAGTGTGTCATATTTTTGCAATCCTGCAAGGGCAATAACATTGACATTAATTCTATACATGGAGGCTGTGGTCTCAGGGACGTTATGAGAGACATTGCAGGCAGGTATGAGGGCAGGAGAAAACGCCTCGGAGAGAAGATCGAGCTGATCATTGATGATCTGTTTAGTTTAATGAGGGAGTTGGGGGCATGAAATCAAACTATCTATTGTGCTATGATATAAGGGATGCTCGCAGGCTTGCAAAGGTATACAGGTTTATAAGAGGCAGAGGGCTTCATTTGCAGT